>JAIOTF010000061.1 GCA_021107195.1 Anaerolineaceae bacterium
AGCCCATTAGTTTGGTATCTGTTCCGGTGGGGGGGGCACCGCCGATCACACCGTAGTGCAAGGGTATTTCAGTTGCACCGAAGCGGCTTTTATATTTGCGCAGACCAATATTGTCAATTGCACTTCGGCCATAATCAATGGTCTTGAATCCGTTTTTATGCGCCCAGCGAAGGGCGGTCATATCCAAAATATAGTTAGGTTGGAGTTTCCCATAATTGCGTGTGTCTGCACCATATTTTTTGGTCATCGTTTGCTGGTAGTGAAGCAGCACCAGACCTGCCAGCATGCGTTCATTTTGATAGGCAATTATTACAAATCCCAACCCTTTATCCAAGACCTGGCTGCCCAGAAGATCAAAGAATTTTCTTGGTTGAATAGGGAGACCGTGCCGCCGTCGGGTTTCTAATTGCAGTTGATAAAATTTTCGCATATCTTGTAATTTGGTGCCGAATTCCACGCGAAGATCATTTCTTTCTGCGCGTCGGATATATTTGCGCATTCGTTTATGGATGTTATTTTGGACCACCGCGAAATCTGGATCAAGGTGGTGGAGGTGAAGTACATGTGGGCTGTAGGTGCTGATCTCATGTTTCGGTGGAAACTGCCAGCGCAGCTCGATACGGGGGACTTCCGGTTGGCTGCCGAGTATGATCAAGCGATCTGTAAACGCCTGGAGAGCATTGTCACTAATGGCCAGTGGCTGGCAATAATCAGAGAAAGGTAAGGAGACCCATCTGCGTCCTGTCAGCCGGCTGTTAACTTCCATGACTGGCAGCCCTGCCAGGATTTCGCCATTGTCATTACAATGCGCCAGGATGAAGGGGTGATATTTATAGGTTTGCGCAAGCACACCGATCCAGGCTGGATGATGAAAGATCACCGCATCAGGTTGTGCTTCGATGAATTTGAACCAGCGCGGGTCTTGTGGATCGATGGTGTGGAGCGGATTGGTGGGGGGCATTTGTCTGTTATTCTCCCATAATTTTACCCTGACATGCCGGACAGTATTCTTTGCACAGGGGGAAAGTCAATGAGTTTCGTGATAAAAGTAACATAGAGCCAGCGCACAACTGGATTGGGGAAATAGATATAAGTTTCGGGATAAAGGATGGGCTTTCCACCGAAATTCAGTTTGAAGGAGACGCTGGTATAGAGGTATTCTTCCGGCAAAGCGCCTGTATCGCACATCTTTCTGGCGGCATCCAGTTCAATCTCTCCAAAATCAAAATAGCGGTATCCGTTTTCTTTTGCCCAAAGAAGGGCTTCCCAATGAAGGAAATCATTTGGGCGTTTTTCAGGGTGTTCTTTTGACCAGCCGAATCGATAACAAATAATAGAATCGCCAAAACTCAAGGCCATGATTGACGAGAGAGGCTGGTCTTCAAAAAAGCTGGTGAAAAACATGACGTGCCCTTCCGGGGAGAGGCAGTTCCAGATGTTTTCAAATCTGGCTTTGTCATCAGGCTCAAATTCCAGATAGCGGCTTGTAGCTAAATAAAGATTATAGAACGTATTGAGATCCTCCCGAGATGTGCCAACTTTTACCACGACTCCCGAAGACTGGGCACGGCGAATATTCCTTCGTTTGGTTTTGTTCATATTTTTAAAGAGAGTCTCTTGATCGGGTTCCAGATCAATGATGATTGTGCCGGGGGGAACGATGTTCTCATCAGGGAGCTTTACATATTTCTCAGAGAGCAGGTGTTGAACCAGGTGCTGAGATTGGTCCGCCGGTTGTACCAGCAGGCAGAATTTGTGATTGGCTTGTACCCATTGCTGGGCTTGTGATATCAGGCCAGGAAGGAGGTTCGGGTTTGCCTGGCAGGTAGTACATAGGGGTCCTTTGGGCAGGCAGACCAAAGAACCAATCAGCGGAATTCGGCGTTCGTAGAGTTGCCCCCCCCCAACGAGTTCACCATGCTGACGTGCAGTTAAGTAGAGGATATTCCAGCCAGTGCGTGCTTTGGTTTCCGCCCAAACGCTGGTTTGCATACGATGCCCTTGCGGGTGGTTCAGTACAAAATTGTTCCATTCGCAACAATCAAGATGGGTATTTTCGGCGATATTGTATTGTGTTCCCATGATTCCCCTTCCAGTCCGGATTTAATAAAGGATTTCCCGATAAATTTGCATTACTTTTTTAGCAGACCAATTGGCGTTAAATGCGTGGATTTTCTCAATGCCATTGGTACGCTGTCTTTTCTCCAGGACTATTTGCAGCTTTTGTGCTAAATCTTGTGCTGTACGCTGTGTAATATAACATCCCGGTGTGTCATTGATGATTTCAGTTACATCGCCCACGTCGACAGAGACGATAGGCAGGTTGCACGCCATCGCTTCCCGGACAGCGACAGGCGATCCTTCATACAAAGAAGTCAGGACTAATACATCACAGGCGTTCATGTATTCAACGATGCGCTCTCGCGGCTGTCCGTGAATGGTGATCACCTGGATGGTTGGATCGGTTTGCTGGAGGATGTCCACTGCGTCCTTGACGATGGAAAACATTTTCTCTGGGCGTTCCGGATTCCACGGGAAGAGAATTATTTTTCCATTATATGACAGACTGCATTCTTCGCGAGCCTGTTCCCGGGAATAGGGTTTGAAGATGTTTGTGTTTACACCAAAAGGTATCACTTGTGCATCAGAACGCTTACTGACAGCTTTCATCTCTTCTGTCATGGTGATGACTCTGTCAACCCATAACAAGGAGGTGCGGCCGATGAGGCCATCTGTCCAATTGACTTTCCCTTTACCGAGCAGATCAGAGCCGAGGTAAGTGGCGACGATTGGATAGCGGCATTGGCATCGGGCAAGAAATGCACTGTGTCCAAAGAAAGTATGTACGAGATCGTACCTCTTTTTTTGAAAGTTCAATATGAATAATCGCCAGGCAGCTTTTAAAAAGGAGGGCAGACTGCCTTTATCGATCAGAAGCAGGTCAATGTCAATCCCTAAAGTGCGCAGCGATTCAACCTGGTCCTGCACGCTCGGTGTGCCAGGGGAGTCGATGGTGGGGTAGACATTGGTCACTACCAGTACCCGAATCGGGTTATTCAGGATTGGGGTCACTTGCCTGCATCCTTGGCTTTGTTGGTTAGAATGATCTGCGCCATTTCTGTCATGGATACAGAGCGCATTTTGCCTTGTGCAACTTTTTCAGCTACAAAGGAGAGGATGGCATCCAGTTTTTCCAGGTCTTTTTCAGTACGAAATTCCCAGGGATGTGCCCACAGATGAACCATTTTGCCTTCGACGGCAGCTTTTTCAATGCCTCTGAAAATACGGTTCAGTCGTAATTTGTGAAAGTTGAGACCATCCAGGATGTTTTCCATCGAGCGGTTGTAGTTGAAGAGATGCTGCGATCCTGGCAGACATATCAGACCGTTGGGATCAATGGCACTGGCATCAAGATCGTACAAGGGGAGTTTGGAGAGGGAGAGAATGTGGTCAAAAGATTCGAGAATTGGAATCAGTTCGTAGAGCCGCGGAATGCGGTCATGGCCGCGATAGCAAAGAAAACCGGAGTCTTTGACCAGGTCAAGGTGTCCAATGGCGTTGCGCGGAAAAACAACGGAAGTTGCTGTGATCTGGTGCCGGGCGGCCAGGCGTTTCCATTCGTCAATCTCAAATTTGGCATCCTCGGCGCTCATCTTTGATTCGGTGAAGACGCGATGGGTATACCCGTGGAAGCCAAGTTCCTTTGGCTGGGGACTGGCGAGTATGGATTGGATGATGTCTGCGCCGTACCACAACGGGTTACTGGTTCCATAGGCTTCTTTATAGCTGTCATACTTCCCTTGCCACTTTTTCACTGGGCAGCGTTGGCAGTGTTCACAATGCTCATAAAAAATATGTCCGACAATAGCCCAGGTGGCAGTGACCTCATGTTTTTCGCAAAGGGAAATAACCGCGCTAACGGCTTTACGTTCCCGCTGACCGTCTTTCGAAAATATCTCATGGCGTTCCTGATCCAGATCGAAAAAGCCAACGGACAGCTCTGTGTCGAGAGAGAAGAGGAAATAGCCTGGTGATGTTGGAACTGCTGACATGTCGTGGTCCTTGTTACTCATAAATGATTTTACGCTATGTTCCGGTAAAGGTTTCCAAACCTTTTTCCAAAGCTTGCTTCAATTGCCTGGCGGCTTCGCTCCAGCTCCATTGGCTGGCATCCCGCATTGTTTGCTGGCTCAAACCTGGCAGTGAGTCTTTGGATTGCCAGATACGTTCCAGCCCTGCGAGCAGGCTGGCAACGTCTGAACCATTGGCATAAAAGGCATAATCCGCATTCACCATGACGTCAGTGTGGCATACAATGCGTGTAGCCATGACAGGCAAACCAGAGGCCATGTATTCAAAGAGTTTGATAGGGCTGCTGACCCGGAATTTTTCTTCATCCGGGAAGGGCAGCGCACCCACATGCGCTTTTGCCAGCCATTGCGGGATATCTTCATGAGGAACAGCGTCGTGCACAGCCAGCCTCTCTGGATGCTGTTGAGCAAATTCTTTGAGTTCTTCCTGCTGTGCACCGGCGCCGATGATTGTCAGGTGAAACTGCATATCTTGCTGACTTGCCCGGATAACGGCCCGGGAGAGGGTTAATAAATTTCGTTCATAATGGGTGGAGCCAATGTAGATAAGTTTGATTGGATCTGAAGGCCCGGGCCAGTGACGCATGGCTTCTGCCGGAGCAAAGCGGTCGAGGTTGACTCCAGATGGCCAGCAGCCCCAAAGTTTGTTGGCGGGAATGTGGATACTTTCTGCAATGCGTGTGGTAATAGCGGTTTGGCCATCTGTCCACCGATTGGCAATCCGGTTGATCGTGTTCAAATAGGTCTCCCGCAGAACCCTTTGATCTTCTGGCGAGTGGATTTCTCGGGCATGTAAACCGAGCGGGTATCGAGTACCAACATGGGGCGGCGCCGCCGATGAAGTTTACGCCAGGGCAGCAATTTCAACATCCATAAACCTGAGGTCTGATGAAAAAGGACGACATCTGCCGGTGGTTCCTGGCGATAGATGAATTGCAAAGCCCGCTGATGGAAAATGTGCTGCCCAAAGAAGTATACGTCCGGACTGGGGATGGATTCAACGTCGATTCCCCGCACCTGTTTTGTGCCAGCCGGTGAACCGGAGAGCAAGGAGACTTTCCAACCCAATTTTCGCAGTTCGTCGGCGGTATCCAAAAAAGTCGCCGCGTCCAGAGCAGTGCTTAAATCATTCGGGGTAACCCAAATCAAGTGGGGTGTGTGGTTTTTTTCGTGGTTCATCATTGTTTAATTCAGGTTCTTAAAGGCTTCCAATAGGTTTGCTGTGATGGTGTCCCAATCATAATGCTCGACAACAAATTGCCGTGCCTGGTTGGTGATTTTCTGATAAGTTTCTTCATTTTGCAGAAGAAGCACTGTTTGGCGGGCAAAGGTTTGGGGATTATCGCCGATGAGGATATTGTCCCCATCCTGAATGGCAATGCCTTCACAGCCGATTGAGGTAGAAACGACAGGTCGGCCGAGGGCCATTGATTCGAGGATCTTCAACCGGGTGCCGCCGCCTGCACGCAGCGGGATGACACATACGCTGCTTTTTTGGTAATAGGGACGGACATCTTCAACGCGTCCGGTGACATGTACAAACTCATTTTCCAGTTCATACACTTCGGGCAGCGGTTTATTGCCGACGATCCACAATTCTGCCTCGGGAACTTCTTGACGGACGAGGGGCAGGATTTCGTGGCAGAAGTATTTGACGGCGTCAACGTTGGGGCGGTAGCCCATATTGCCGACGTAGATGAGGTGCTTGCTGCCATCGGACGGCATGGGCAGGGGTTGAAATTCGTGGGTGTCCACGCCGTTAGGGATGGTGGCGATATGGAGGTCGCTGTTTTTGGACAACAAGAGATCACGATCAATATCGGACATGGAAATATTGAGGTCAAAATTGGCGGCGTAAGCCGGTTCCCATCTGCGCATCATGCGGCTGTATAACCACAGGCGCAGTTTGCGCAGTTTTTTGGTTTCGATGCGGTAAATGCGATCGTACTGGCGGGAGGCAATGTCGATGAATGTCAGGATCTTTTTCCCTTGCCAGTGAGCCGGGATGGCTTCCTGATAACGTGCCATATAAGAATCTTCAATCTGGATGATGTCAAAATCCACTTTCTTCACCAGATCGCGGATGGCAGTGATCATTGATTGGGTTTCATAAAGGCGTAGCTCGGGCGGCGTTCCCTGTAAAAGAAATTGCAATCCCTGCATGGGCCTGGAGAGTGCACCCAGATTATCTATTGGGACGCGGATGACTTCTTCACAGAAATCTGCCAGCGGGCCGAGGTCTGCGTGGAGATCGCCTTCGCCGACCATTGCCAGCAGCCAGACTTCATGATCCTGCGCAATGCGTTTGAGCAGGTTGATATTGCGGATGGGGTGTCCGGCGATGGGAGGATAAGGAAGGGTATTGGTGATCATTAAAAAACGCATACAAATATCCTTTTGGCCGTCAGTCAGCAGCAGATTCTGGCTGCCGCCGTCTTTTGAGAAATTCTTTGAATTCATGGGTGATCGTTGTAATATCATCCAGTGTGATTACTGAAAGGGCAAAGGCGAGGAATAAATAGACCAGAAAAGCCGCGATCTTCATCCACCAGTTCATTGTGAGCAGCAAATTTGCGGGGACATAAAGCGCGAAAAAGATAGCAAATGGTTTCAGGAAGGTGCTGAATTTTGCTTCAACCTGTTTGCGCCGCAGGAAGTAAATATTGATGGGGTTGGCAATGATTGTTCCCAGAATGGTTGAGATGGCTGCTCCGACGATGCCCAATGGTTTGATGAGCAGGAGATATGCCCCGAGGGTGACGATGGCGCGGGCGCTGTTGATCAGGATGGGTTTATTGGATTCCCCGACAGCGACGAGTGAATACCCCAGTGTGTGGTCAATGATGATGAGGGTCAGGTTGATCATGAGTACATAGAAGGCGGGGACGCTGGGTAGAAATTCTTCCGAGAAGAGCATGACGATAATCTCCTCGCCGAACAATAAGGCGACCAGGGTGCCAAAGATACCGAAGAAGGAAATCAAACGAATGGAATGATTAAGCATGTGCGAGGCTTCCCCTTTGCGTCCTGTGCCAAACAGTTTAGAGAGGAAGGGGAAGTAAACCTGACGGAAAGCGTTGTAGAGCATTTCCAGGCTGTCCGGTATTTTGCGGGCATATTCAAAAAATGCGATATTGGCAGGGCCTAATAATGCGCCAATGATGAATGTGCCGGCTTGATTGAATGTGAAATCCAGGATGTAGTTGGCGTACAGAGGCAGGCCAAAGCGCAGCATTTGTTTAAGTTTTGCTAAACTGAACTCAAAGCGGAAGGGAATTTTCGCCGTGAAGAAGGATGCGAGCAGGCCAATGCTGCGTGAGGTGAGGCGAACGAAGATCAGTCCCATGATGCCCAGTTTGAAGTAGCCAACGAGCACCAGCAGGGCAAGAAAATTTGAAATACCCGTGATGAAACCGACCAGGGCGATGGATTTGAATTTGAAGAGACCTTCCAGCACAGATTGATACAGTTGGAGGAGACTTTCGATGAGGATGAAGATGGGCACGTAGACGAGCAGATTTGTATAGAGGGAAGCGCCAAAAAAGTCAAACAGAATTCTTTTACCCACCAGGGCCAGCATTGACCCGATCAAAGCGGTAGCAATGCGAAAGATGATTGACGTGTTGAGGATAAGGTGTTTTTCTGTTCCTGTTTGTTTTTGGGCAATAAGCTGTGTAACTGTCAGCCCCAGGCCAAAATCTGTGAGCCCAACCATAAAGGTGACGATCAACTGCACCAGCACGAAGACGCCGATTTCCTCGGCGGGAACCCAGCGTGCGGTGAGCATGACACCAATGAATCCGGAAACTATGATGAAAACGCTGCCGAAGCCTGTGGACAGCGTTCCTGAAAAGAATCTGGAAAAGGTTGCTCCTGATTGTTCTTCTTCCATAATTTATCCAGCGCCTTTTTTAGAAATCACGGCTGGCATTGTTTCCAGCAGGATTTGGAAATTCAATTTGAGGGATTGATTACGGATGTAGCGGATATCCAATCGCAGTTGGCTGTCAAAGGATGCTGAACTCCGTTCGCTGATCTGCCATAAGCCAGTGATGCCTGGCGGGGTAGTCAGCCGTTCACTGTGCCAAAGATTATATTGATCGGCTTCGTAAACGGGGACGGGCCGAGGTCCAATCAGACTCATGTCTCCTTTGAGAACATTAAAAAGTTGTGGAAGTTCGTCTATGCTTGTCTTGCGGATAAATTTGCCGACGCGGGTAACGCGCGGGTCATCTTTCAATTTATAACTATCTGATCCTTCCAGGTCGCCCTTTGTATAGGCAAGAATTTGTTTGATGTGCAAATCTTCGTCGGAATCATTGCGCATGGACCGGAACTTGTAGATATCAAATATCTTTCCATCAATTCCTACTCTTTTTTGTCTGTAAATTGCAGGGCCGGGAGAATCGAGGCGGATGGCAATAGCGGTTGCCAATAAGAGCGGAGAGATGATGATCGTGCCAGGAACAGTTAACAATAGATCGAAAGCGCGTTTTTTCCATGAACGGTTAAATTTGCGTGCTTTCGAGATGGTGGCAATGTCTGTTTGAACCCCAAAGGCGGCGAGCCGGTTCGGTGTGATCTTGTTTGTCTTGTCCAAAATTGACTCCTTGTTCATGCCTTTTCAAGCCAGATAGCGGTATTAAGGCAGGGTGTAGTTTGGTCCGATCCTTTCAGTTGATATCGCTGCGTCATCGATATAAATTGATGATGGATTGGGAATGATATAGTCTGTGTAGTGATTTACGCTCCAATAAACGGTATTGTCCTGCATGGTTGTTTGTACATCAGAAAGATTGATGATTTCTTTTCCGTCCTGCCATACGATGACTTGACCAGAATCATCCATAGCTTTCTTGTAATAGGCTTCAATATGAAACCATTGCTCGGTAGGTACACTCATTATGTTTTGACGATAGTCAATCTTTTCATTGATATCCGGGCGGTAAACCAGGTGCAGCACCAACTGGCCGTTCGCGTTTTCAAGGATATCCAGGATGTACATGGGAACGCTGGAATCGGTGTTGCCGTTATATGTCGATTTCCACTGCCAGATATTCCACCAGTGCTGGGGTTGGGTTCCAGCAGGGATAAAATACCAGGCGGAGTAGTAATATGCATCGCCGGGAAGTTGATCCCAATAGAACAGATAAGCGGCAAAGTCTCCACTATTTGATTGGCCTTCCGTATCGATGGTCAGGGAAACCGAGTATTTTCCGGAATGAGCGTGGGGAGTGACCATGGCATAGTAAGCGCTTTGCCCCTGGCGGATAAAATCTCCATGCTGCTGCCATTCGCTGATGTCACCGGTTTCGTGTGTGGCTTTCCAAACGATAGGAGAAGGATCGAATGATTCTTGTGTTGCCGGTGGGCTGGAAGGTGTTTCGGTATTTTGTTGTGGGGATGGTTTCGTTTTTTCAGCGACAGTGGGCATGATTTCGGCATCTTCGGGGGTTGGTTCAGGGTCGTCGACTGCCCTGCCGCAAGCGGCAAAAGTAAGGAAAATCACTGCTGATAACAATAAATATCTACGTGTAATTTTGTCCATATCTATCCCTTCTGTTATTCATTGTACACTAATAATCGCTATATTTTTACCATTTTACGCCGAATTAACGTTTCATGCCAGGAAGGATACATTTGGGGGGATTGAACCATGAATAATTCTATTCAACTCTGATTTTACTTTCCTGAAATATCATTTTGGGTATACTAATAGAGACAAGTGTTGGGAAATTTTATAATCGGACAATTTGTGTATTATTACTGTTTGTAGTATAATTTAATAAGTATTCTAATTTATTGGTGCTCCTTTTGAAGTTTGATTGCAAAACTTCAAAAAAATACAGACCTGAAAATCAATGAGTAAAGGGGAATAAACACGATGTTGACTTAGTGGTTGAATTTCACACTCTATACGCGGTTATCTTCAACGTTGAGGTAATAAGCTTTCAAAGCAGCCAGCAATAAATAAAAAAGGAGCTAATTGGACTTATGAAAAAAGAGGGGTTTGCAGTTATTGGAGGCGGATATTGGGGAAGTAACTATATCAGGTTGTTATCACAAATGCCCGAAACAGAATTATATGCTGTGTGTGATAAAGCCCAAGACCGACTGAATGCAGTCCACCGGCGTTTTCCTGAGGTGTCGCTGCACCAGGACATTGATCCCATATTGGAAAGGGAAGAGATTGAAGCAGTGGTCGTGTGCACAAACCCGGCTTCCCATTTTGAAATTACGAAACAGCTCTTAGAAGCTGGCAAGCATGTGTTGGTTGAAAAACCAATGACTTTGACTGTCGAATCCTCGGCTGAACTTGTCGAAATCGCCAAAGAGAAAGGCTTGACCTTAATGGTTGGGCATATCTTTTTATACCATTCTGCCATTGAAAAAGTGAAATCGTACATTCTCAATGGTGATCTGGGCGAGGTGCATTATCTTTATTCTCAGCGCACTAATCTTGGCCCAATCAGGGAAGACGTAAACGCATTATGGGATCTTGCGCCGCATGATATTTCAATCTTCAATTATTTGCTGGACAGTAACCCGGTTTGGGTGAACGCCGTGGGAACAAAGTTCTTGCGGGGGCAGGTAGAGGATGCGGGGTTCATTGTGTTGGGGTATGAAAATGGTGCTTTAGGCAATATTCATGTAAGCTGGGCAAACCCGCATAAAGTTCGGGAAGTGGTTGTTGTTGGATCGAAACAACGCATCTGTTTTAATGACACTTCTCCAGATGAAAAGGTGCGTGTTTTTGAAAAGGGAGTGGCGGCATCTGCAACTGCGTATTCTGATTACGGTGAATACCAGTTGTTGATCCGCGATGGCGATGTGATCAGCCCCAAGATACCGGTCGTGGAACCATTGAAGAATGAGGTGAAGCACTTCATCCAGTGCAAACAGAATGGTGAACGACCGCGCAGCGATGGCGTGAATGGGTTAGTAGTGGTGAAAGTAATGGAAGCTGTCAACGAATCGGTGCGAAATAACGGAACACCGGTCCAATTGAAATATTAACAAGGAAATCAAAATGCCAATTTCGAAATCATTTTCCAGAATTCCATTTGTCGATCTTTCGGCCCAGTATAAAACCATAGCCTCTGAGGTCAATCCGGCTATACAAAGTGTGATCGATAGCTGCGCTTTTATTTTGGGGCCGGAGGTAAAGAAATTTGAAGAGGAATTTACCAGGTTCTGCGATGTTGGTTTTGCAGTCAGTGTGGATTCAGGTACATCGGCAATAGAATTGGCATTGCGGGCTTTTGATGTTGGGCCAGGGGATGAAGTGATCGCCCCGGCCAACACATTTATAGCAACCGTTCTGCCGATCACCCAACTGGGTGCGCAGCCTGTACTTGTTGACCAGCATCCTGACACATATACGATTGACGTGGATCAAATTGAAGCAGCAATCACTGAGCGAACGAAGGTAATCATGCCGGTGCATCTGTACGGGCAGCCTGCGGACATGGACCCAATCCTGGAGATTGCGAAGCGACATGATTTGATCGTGATCGAGGATGCTGCTCAAGCCCACGGTGCTCGCTACAAAGGCAAACGGGTTGGCGGGTTTGGTCATGCTGCGGCATTCAGTTTTTATCCAGGAAAGAATTTGGGTGCCTATGGTGATGGCGGGATAGTCGTTACTAATGATGCTCAAATTGATGACAAGCTGCGCCTGCTACGCAATTATGGGCAGCGCAAGAAATATCATCATGAGGAAATAGGGTTCAATCATCGCCTGGATTCAATTCAGGCAGCGATTCTGAGGGTTAAGTTGCAGCATCTGGATGCGTGGAATGCGGCTCGCCGAGAACATGCTGCAGATTACACCCGCTTGCTTGAGGGGTTTGGTGTGCATCCGCCGATGGTGCCCACATACAGCGAGCCGATTTGGCATTTATATGTGATTCGAGTGCAGAACCGGGACGGGTTTCAGGCGTTCTTGAAAGAACGCAATATTGATTCGGGCATTCATTATCCGATACCGATCCATTTGCAGCCTGCTTACCAGTATCTGGGGTATAAAAAGGGCGATTTCCCGGTTACTGATGGGTTTGCGGACAATATTGTATCATTACCAATGTATGCTGAATTGACAGATGAGATGGTCGCGTATGTCGTGGAGGCGATCAAAGACTTTCTATAAATATTGGTTGTTTCCCGGTTTTTTTGAAGTGGGCTCAGCCCAAAGGAGGGTACTGGCATGGAGTTGATCAATTATTTGAGTATCTTGGTGCGCAGGAAATGGGTTGTAATTCTGACGATGTTTTTTGCTGTTCTGGTGGTGGCTGTCGGGACATTGACCACGCCGACTAAGTATACTGCTTCAACCACAATTCGCATTTTAACGGCGAAGTCGGGTGGAGCCGATTATATTGATTACAATATTCAATATGCGGAAAGATTGGCTGGCACCTATGTGGATATTGCTACCAGTACACCGATCCTTGAAGAATTGGGGTCGTATGTATCTCCTCTTCCGAAAATTGATGTTCAGGTGATTCCCAATACGGAGTTGATCGGAATTTTTGCTGAAAGCAGTGATCCTGCTTTGGCGCAGTTTGCTGCGAATAAGCTTTCTGAAATTTTGATCGTTCAAAGCCGCGAAATTTACGGTTCTGATACCAAGTTGTATGTGATTGCTCCGGCTGTGGTTCCCAATAAACCATCCAGTCCCAATCCATTTCTTTTGATTGCTTTGAGCCTGGCAGCCGGGTTGCTGGGTGGTGTTGGTTTGGCGTTTCTGTTTGAAGGCCTGGACACTCGTTTGTATACCGATTGGGAAGTTCAATCACTAACAGAACTGCCTGTGATTGGAGATATTCCTGATGACAAGCGCAGGAGAGGGGAAGGGCTTTTGGTTGAGAATCAGCTTCAGGCTGAAGCATTCCGCCGACTGCGCACGAATATATGTTCGCCAGAGGCGAATCGGGAGATTAAGACAATTCTTGTGACCAGCCCGGTGCGTCAAGATGGCCGCACTACGGTTACAGCCAATTTGGGTGTGATTATGGCGCAGGCCAACCGAAAAGTTGTCATCGTGGATGCAGACTTGCGGGAACCTAAATTACATGAGCATTTTGATCTGGAGAACGAGAGTGGTCTGGGAGACGTGCTTTCTGGCAAAGTTGATCTGAGCGCCGCATTACAGGACACTGCATATCCGCGATTGAATGTGTTGACCAGCGGCCCGCAGCCGCTTAATTCTGAACTTCTCGATTCTCCCGAGATGATCGGGGTGTTGAATGATCTGGCAGAAAAGTATGATATGGTTCTATTGGATTCACCATCTTCAGTGTCTGTCACCGATCCGGCGGTATTAGCTCCGAAAGTTGATGCCGTGATGTTGGTTGTGCGGCATGGATGGGTCCGTCGTGAAGCCATGCAATATACGATGCGCAATTTGCGAGGCGTCGGCGCAAAATTCCTGGGTGTGATCACCAATCGCACAGAACTTGGAACAACTTCCCGTTTGTTGCGGATGCAGCGTCAATCTACTCCATCCGAATCTTAACGGTATTTCATTCATGTATTGCACTGGGAGGCTAACGTGACAACTACTACTTCCAGGCCAAAAAGCAAGGGTTTTGATCTTACCATCCAGTTGATCCTGGCGGTTATAGTGGGGGTGGCGTTAGGGAGTATTTCTCTGGCGCTGTCTCCATTCTGGACAATGGCGGGGATTGCCGGGATCGTTGTGGTTCTGATCGCGATCAAGTGGCCGGAACTTTCTATTCTGGCGGTGATTGCCGCGCTTTGTTCCATTTTGCCAGAAGAGCAAATGCCGGTGATAAACATCGGCCCTGGTCGGCTCTATATGACTGAGCTGATTCTTCTTGGACTGTTTACAGTTATCATCGTGCGCTGGCTTGTGGATCGGTCCTTTAAATTGATTCTAACACCACTTGATCTGCCGTTGATCTTGTTTTACATCTGGGCAATTGGTACAACTGTGATTGCCATTGTGAATGAGACTGTTTCTCCATCTGCTTATATTCCCGAGATACGTATCGTATCGTATTATTTGATCTTCTTTGTGGTGACGAACCTGCTCCGGGAAAAACGCCAGGTTGAAACACTGGTTAATGGTTTCTTCTTCCTGGCAACCGTGGTGGCTGTGGCGATGATCTATCAATATACCTTGGGCACCACCGTTCCGTTCCTGTCGGGCCGGGTTGAAGTGTTGGAAACCGCAGGGAATGTGAGCTCGGAGATTACAAGGATCACGGATACATCGGGTGAGGGAATTATCACCCTGGCTTTCATTCTTAAGTCTGTGCTTTTAATGACAAAAAGCATTAAAGTGCAGCGAATGCCTACATTGGTGCAATGGGTTTTGTTTGGGGTGGCGTTGATTATGTCTTTCAATCGCACCCATTGGGCGATCAGTGGGATGATCATTAT
This sequence comes from Anaerolineaceae bacterium, assembly GCA_021107195.1. Classification (GTDB taxonomy): domain Bacteria; phylum Chloroflexota; class Anaerolineae; order Anaerolineales; family Anaerolineaceae; genus SMBSF63. Next base: position 14,499 of record JAIOTF010000061.1, read on the forward strand.
CGTTACTGCACTGTTGGTGCGTGGTGAAACACGGCAACGCCTTATTAAATGGGTCTTGATTGTTTTATACCTGATGCCATTGGCAGCCATTCCCTTAATGGTCATGCCAGATTCTAAAGCTGGAAAGCTGGTTGTTGCTTCAATTGACCGTGTTGCCACGCTTGGTGCCCGGGAGTCGTACGCTAAGGGATCTTCAACGAGCACGGTTCGATGGCGAGACTTTGAATATACTTATGGCTTCCAGCAGATTCAGCAGAATCCGGCACTGGGGTTAGGGCTTGGGGCAGAGTATAGGCCGATGGTCTACGGAGTTGACGATGAATATTTTGATGGCCGTGGATATACTCACAATGCGCACCTCTGGCTGGCAGTGAAAACCGGATTGGTTGGTTATCTGCTCTTTATGTGGTTGGTGATCGCATTTATTTCCCGAGGATTTAGCCGCTGGCATAAGGTTAAAGATGGGCATTTGAGATCGATTGTGTTAGGCACAACCTTGGCATTTTCGGGGTTTATCATCGCTGGCATTCTGCACCCAATTTTCATGACATTGTTCTGGTCTCCCTTGTTGGGAATGATGCTTGGTGTGAATGAGGTGGTATACAGGATTGAAGATTTAACGTAATGGGTTATTAGAAAGCTTTACAAGGGCGGAGGAAAAATGCCTATTCGTCATGGGGGGGAGCTGTTGCTTCCCCCCGTGCGTTACACATTGTTTTGTCTCTGTTCCAGAAAAGGCCAAGAGGTGGGTGCAATGAAAGTGGTGATTTTAGCGGGTGGGCATGGAACGCGTTTAAGCGAAGAAACGGGGGTAAAACCGAAGCCAATGGTTGAAGTTGGCGGTAGACCAATTCTTTGGCATATTATGAAGATCTATGCTGCGCATGGTCTGACTGATTTTGTGATTTGCTGCGGTTATAAGGGTGAGGTGATCTACCAGTATTTCGCAAACTATTATATGCACTCGTCGGATGTAACTTTCGATCTGAAAGAAAACGCGCTGGAAATTCATCGGTCAGACACTGAACCATGGCGGGTGACTTGCCTGAATACCGGGCTGGACACGATGACAGGCGGGCGGATCAAGCGCGCTATCGAATTCATTGGAGATGAGACCATTTGTCTGACGTATGGAGATGGGGTATGCGATGTGAATGTGACGGATTTGATCGCTTTCCACCACAGTCAAAAGGCTTTGGCAACGTTGACGGCTGTTGTTCCTCCGGAGCGGTATGGCGTTTTCAATCTCGAAGAAAACCAACATGAAGTTTACAACTTCCGCGAGAAGCAAGGGAATGATAATGTGTATATCAATGGGGGATTCTTTGTTTTAGAGCCGGGGGTTACTGAGTATTTAAAGGACGACACAACTGTGTGGGAATTAGGGCCGCTAGAAACCCTGGCAGAAGCGGGACAGCTTTCAGCATTTCGGCATAATGGATTCTGGCAGAGTATGGACACCCTGGCAGACAAGTTTGTTTTGGAAGAACTTTGGGAATCTGGGGAACCTCCCTGGAAAATTTGGTAGCTGGAACTATCCGGAGGCTTGGGATGAGAATATTGGTAACGGGCGCAGGTGGATATATTGGTAGTCAGTTGGTGCCAGTACTTCAAAAACGCGGGCATGATGTGGTTGGACTGGATGCAGGGTTCTTTAATGATGGTTGGTTGTATGGCGACCGTCCCAAAAATTTAGTGATTCGCAAGGACATTCGCAAACCAGATTTGATTGAAGTTTTGCAGGGGTTTGATGCCTGTGTGCACTTAGGGGAACTTTCCAATGATCCTTTGGGTACTTTGAATCCGGAAATCACTTACGAAATCAATCATCATGGTTCTGTACATTTGGCGAAGATGTGCAAACTGGCTGGAATCCAGCGGTTTGTTTACTCTTCTTCTTGCAGTGTTTACGGCATTGGAAATGATGGCGCCAAGACCGAAGAGTCTGATGTCAACCCGCAGACGCCGTATGCAGACTGCAAAGTGCTGGTAGAGCGTGATGTTTCTACATTGGCAGATGATGATTTCACACCAGTGTTCTTGCGCAATGCTACGGCATATGGACCTTCACCGCGCATGCGCTTTGATATTGTATTGAATAATCTATCAGGGTTGGCCTGGACGACGAAGGAGATCCGCATGACGAGCGATGGCACGCCCTGGCGGCCGCTGGTACATGTGCTGGATATTTGTGAAGCGATGGCTTGCGCGCTTGAGGCCCCGAAGGAAATTGTGCATAATCAGGTCTTTAATGTGGGGGACACAAGCGAAAATTACAGGATCAGAGAGATTGCTGAAATTGTAGCCAGTGCCTTTCCGGGGTGCGGGGTGGTTTTAGGTGACTCTGGTGACGATAACCGCAGTTATCGTGTTTCGTTTGAAAAGATCAACAACGGATTGCCGGGTTTTCACTGTCAACGAGACGCGGCAATGGGCGCTGCAGAACTAAATCAGATATTCAGCAGCATTGGTATGACGGAAGAAGTTTTTGGGCATCGTGCGTTTACCCGGCTTAAACAGTTGAAGTATTTACTTGACACCCGGCAGATTGACGATCATTATTATTGGTCTACTTCTTTATAACCCCGGAGAAAAAATTTATGACTTTGACGATCAGTGCCTGCCGTTCTTGTGGCGGAAGAAATTTGAAAACATTTCTTCCGCTGGGAGAAACGCCTTTAGCAAATAATTTGATCAGTGCAGAGGACCTGGAAAAACCTGAGGTGTGTTATCCGCTTACTGTGGCTTTTTGCCCGGACTGCAAACTGGTGCAGCTATTGGAAACTGTGCCCCCCGAGGAGCTATTTCTTGATTATGTGTATTTTTCATCTTTTGCGGATACAGTAGTGCAGAATGCGCATGACCTGGTGGAGCGGTTGATCCCTGAATTGGGACTTAACCGCCAGCATTTGGTAGTTGAGCTGGCCAGTAATGATGGTTATCTGCTGCAATTCTATCAACAGCACGGGATTCCTGTGTTGGGGATCGACCCGGCTGAGAATATCGCATTGGTTGCTGAAGAGAAAGGCGTTCCAACTTTATGTGAATTTTTCGGAATTGATTTGGCCCGCCAACTGACGGAGAAGGGTATTTGGGCTGATGTGATTCACGGGAACAATGTGCTAGCGCATGTTGCTGATCTGAACGGGTTTGTGGCGGGGATTGCAGAACTGCTCAAGCCGAGCGGTGTGGCAGTGATTGAGGTGCCCTATGTGCGCGATTTGATCGAACGTCTTGAATTTGACACTATTTATCATGAGCATTTGTGTTACTACTCGGCCACAGCTTTGCAGAAGCTGCTTGCGCAACATGGATTGGTTTTGTCTGATGTAGAGCGAATCCCGATCCATGGCGGGTCACTGCGAATTTTCGTGCGCAAGAAAGGCATGCCTGCATTGGAACCAACCCAGGCAGTGCAGGCCTTACTGACTGAAGAGCGGGCAGCAGGAATGGATACTTTTGCCTATTACGCTGATTTTGGGACGAAAGTTGCGCAGCTCAAAACAGAACTGATTTCCTTGCTGCAGGAGTATAAGGATAATGGGCATGATGTGGCTGTCTATGGAGCGTCTGCAAAAGGGGCTACGCTGCTCAATTTCTTTGGGATTGGCCGGGATTATTTAACCTATGTGGTTGATCGCAGTACGGTCAAGCAAGGCATGTTTACGCCTGGTACGCATCTTTCTATCCATGCACCCGAGAAATTGTTGAGTGATCTGCCGCCATATACACTCTTGCTGGTATGGAATTTTGCGGAAGAGGTGTTGGCACAACAGAGTGAGTATCGCAAGCAGGGAGGAAAATTTATCATTCCAATCCCTGAAGTGGTAGTTGTTTGAGTGGGAGGGTGCAGCATTGATTGACCGGGATTTGCAGCGATTGGAAGCTGCTGGAACACCGATACGCGTAGGGCTGGTGGGGGCAGGTTATATTGGTGTGCCGGCGGCGGTGCAATTGATCCGACATGTTCCTGGAATACGAGTGGCGGCGATTGCCAGTCACCGGCTTGAAGATGCTGGAAAAGCCTATCACATCACTGGTTTGTCCAAGCCAGTGATTGCTGAAAAAGCCTGCCAGATCAATGAAGCGATTTACCAGGGACGGCCAGCGATCACAGAAGATGGATTGTTGTTAACCCAATCTGATGAGATCGACGTGATCCTTGACCTGACCGCCAGCATTGATGGCGGTGCATCGCTGGCGGTTTCGGCGATCGAGCATGGAAAACACGTGGTCGGTTACAACGCAGAATTGTCTGCGACAGTGGGGCCGATCTTGAAGTATAAGGCAGACCAGGCTGGCGTGGTGATCACCGAGGCGGATGGAGACCAGCCCGGTGTATTAATGAACCTGTACCGTTTCATTCGTGGAATGGGGATGCGACCGGTATTGTGCGGCAATATCAAGGGGTTGGAAGATCATTATCGAACACCGGAAACACAGCGCAGTTTTGCGGCAAAGTGGGGACAAAAACCGCACATGGTTACTTCATTCGCTGATGGTACCAAGATCTCTTTCGAGCAGGCTGTGATTGCTAATGCTACCGGACTTCGCGTAGCCATGAGAGGGATGATCGGATTGCAAGTGCCCACAGGAACGCCAGTAGAAAAAGTCGCTTTGCAATTTGACGCGGACGAATTACTTGAGGGTCAAGGCATCGTCGATTATGTGATCGGTGCTGCACCTGCGCCGGGAGTTTTTATTCTGGCGGCGGCTGCTGACAAGCTGCAACAAAATTTTTTGCAGTATTACAAAATGGGAAATGGGCCGCTGTATTGCTTTACCCGGCCTTATCATTTATGTCACTTTGAAATTGCCAGCAGTATCGCCCGTGCAGAGCTGTATGGAGATGCAACCATTGCACCGCAAGGTAAATTGCAGGTAGAGGTTGTCGCGACTGCCAAACGAGACTTGCATCCCGGCGAAGTGCTGGATGGGATCGGCCATTTCACGTTATATGGGCAATGCGAAAATGCAGATGTGGTGCAGCAAGAAGGTTTTCTGCCAATGGGGCTTGCAGAAGGAGCAGTTGTTTTGCATGAGATTGCTAAAGATCAAGTCCTCCGGATTGTAGACGTCGAGATGCCGCCCGGAAGATTGGTGGATCGCTTGAGGAAAGAGCAGGATGCCCATTTTGAATAGTGAGTATGGGGTAAATGGCAAGTGAAAAGATGGCCATTGGCCATCTTTTTTTAGTCGATGATGACCATGTAAATCATAAATCAATTCGTTTGCAACCGTTCGTCGAGCATATCAAGAATTGTGGCATCAAGGCGCGTGTCAAATTTCCGGGCAAAAAGTTCAGGGGCTTCTGCGAGCTCGTTAAAATCATTTGCTGTGAAGAAAACAGGGTGACCGCTTTCAGGCGGGAATTTGACGTGGTGCAGATTTAGGTTTGTGACGGTGTCCTTAAGCGGTGAATTTAGCAGCGTTGTTTGCAAATACATTTCAGCTGGGTGAAGGTTGATCTTGAAGAATCGTTTGAGCTTTTTCCCTTCGGGACTTTGAGAAAAAGTGTGTAAATAGTTGACAGCCTGGGGGGTGAATGCACTCCAGAAGGAACCTCCATAGAGTTTCAATCCATCTGGTACACTGCGTTTCGGCAATAGAATCTGGGGTATCCAGCTAGCGAGCCTGAGCACTATATTGGATGGTGAGTGGACGAGGGGGAGGTGAATGTGATGACTGCCCAACCAAAAATGATAGCGGAGATAACGGTCTTCACCATGACCACGGTCTATCGCCGGCAGAGGAAAATACTCCATGATCTGTTTGCCGGACAAAGAAGACAGCTTTTGCTGGATGTATGAATTGGATTTAATGGGATAATCCTGTCCACTTAAGACATAGGCAAGGTCATATTCAATATCTTGTTTGTAAATCCATTCAAAACAATTTAAGAGGGCCTGGATGATAGCAAAATTACCCCATCGTACACTGGTTCTTTTAGAAAAGGCAATATTGGGATATTGTTTGGCAGCGGTGACTAATTTCGCATAAACCCCAGGCTCGGGGTTTTGGGAGACGTGAATGAGGAAACGGGTTTGAGGGGTATTCAGGCGTTGGACAAGGCGCATGATCTGGTCAGTATTTGTATGCGCCAGAATGATATAAATCAACCTCATTGTTTGATTTCCCCTTTCCACGATAAAAAAAAGACATTATTGCTAAATATAATCTTATTATCTCATAAAATGGGTTTCCGTGTATTGATTTGAGCACAAGAAGGTTAATTCGCTTGTGAGGAATTCGGTTTGATGAGAAAATTGTCAAATGATGTGTTCATCATAACGTATATTCGGTTCGTGCGCAATCTGACTATACAATATGAGATATTTTTGCAGATAAGCAGAGTATTGTCATCTTTACGGATAGAAGGTTTTCAGGTTATGATTGATTATTCGAGTCATTATTAATAACAGCCCGTATTACCAGTAAAGGAATAGCCATGAATCGTATCGTCTCATCTGAATATATCGCCCCAGCGGTGAAGCGCCTGGAGATTGAACATCCTGAAATTGCACGGAAACGTAAACCGGGGCAATTTGTGATTGTACATATTGATGAACATAGCGAGCGTGTACCGCTCACCCTGGTGGATTCAGATCCGGAAGCCGGCACGATCAGTTTGATTGTACAGGAAGCCGGGAAAAGTACGAAACAATTGAATAATATGGCTGTTGGTGATTCGATTGAAGATGTCCTGGGCCCGTTGGGGCATGCTTCTGAGATTGATAATTTTGGTACGGTGGTTGTGATTGGCGGCGGTGTGGGAACGGGCGTTGCTTACCCCAATGCTGTGGCGCTTAAAGAAGCAGGAAATTACGTGATTTCGATTACTGGGGCGCGTAATAAGGATTACGTTATCCTTGAAGAGGAATTAAGAAAAGTCAGCGATGAATGTTACATCACAACCGATGATGGAAGTTACGGATACCACGGGTTCACAACGCAAAAGTTGAAAGAGCTGATTGATTCGGGCAAGAAGATTGACTATGTACTGGCAATTGGGCCGATGCCGATGATGCGGGCTGCAGCCGAAATTACCCGGCCGTACGGCATTAAAACTATGGTGAGCTTGAACACGATCATGGTGGATGGCACAGGCATGTGCGGTGGCTGCAGGGCAGTGGTTGGTGGTGAGACGAAGTTTGCCTGTGTGGATGGCCCGGAATTTGATGGCCATCTGGTTGATTTTGATATATTGATGAAACGCGGCCGAGCCTATTCTCATGAAGAAGAAGAATCAGTCTGCCGCCTGGATCTGCAATTAGAGAAACTGGTGCCATCCCCGGCCGAGCGGCGTAAAATTCCACGACAAATCATGCCCATGCAGGAGCCGGTGGAGCGAATACGCAATTTTGATGAAGTAAATCTTGGATTTTCCGAGGAAGCATTACTAAGTGAAGCGCAGCGCTGCCTTCAGTGCAAAAATCCGCTGTGTGTTGATGGCTGTCCGGTGGGGGTGAAGATCCCTGAGTTCATTGACAAGATCATTGACCGCGACTATATTGCTGCTTCGCGGATCATCAAAGAGGATAATGTCCTGGCGGAAGTATGCAGCCGGGTTTGTCCTCAATCTGAGCAGTGCGAGGGTCATTGTATTCTCAGCAAGAAGGGCGATGCGGTTTCGATTGGTGCTCTGGCGAGATATGTTACCACGTACGAGCGAGAACTCGGGATGAAGGAAGCACCCAAGTTGAAAGCCAAGACTGGCAAAAAGGTGGCAATTATCGGGTCTGGCCCTTCCAGTTTAAGTTGCGCAGGCGACTTGATCCGCGAAGGTCACGAAGTGACAGTATTTGAAGCGCTGCATGAATTTGGCGGCGTGCTGGCTTATGGTATTCCGGAATTCCGGCTTCCCAAGAGTATCGTCAAAGAAGATGTGTCTGGTTTGAAAAACTTGGGTGTTGAATTTCACAAGAACGTTGTAGTCGGGGCCACATATACGATTGATGAATTTTTGACCGAACAGGGTTACGACGCGGTCTTTATTGGTGTCGGCGCCGGTTTACCGCGATTCATGAAAATTCCGGGTGAAAACTTTGTGGGAATTTATTCCTCGAACGAATTTTTGACCCGCGTCAATTTGATGAAGGCTTATCAATTCCCGAGTTATGATACACCGGTATTCTACTGTCATGATAAAGTAGTGGCGGTGATCGGGGGCGGCAATACGGCATTGGATTCTGTGCGTGTATCCAAAAGGCTTGGCGCGCGGAATGCTTATATCATCTACCGGCGAACGGAAGAAGAAATGCCAGCACGGCTGGAAGAGGTCCACCATGCCAAAGAGGAAGGCATTATCTTTGATTTCCTGCGTAACCCGGTGGGATTCATTGGCGATGAAAAAGGTTGGATCATGGGTATGAGGCTGGAGAAGATGGAGTTAGGTGAACCGGATGATTCTGGAAGGCGCCGACCCGTGCCGATCCCTGGCTCTGACTATATGATGGATGTGGATATGGTCGTGGTCGCCGTGGGCAATGGATCAAATCCAATCATTCAGAAAACAACACCAGACCTGGCTTTCAATAAATGGGGCAATATTATCGTGGATGATGAAACAATGCAAACGAATAAGAAGGGTGTTTATGCTGGCGGTGATATTGTTACCGGTGGTGCCACGGTGATCCTGGCAATGGGTGCCGGACGAAAAGCTGCCAGGGCGATCAACGAGTATCTTCTCACACTCTAAAGAAAGTAGATTAAAAAGAAAATGCCCGGATTTTTCCGGGCATTTATAATTCTATTATTGAAGGGTCAATCTCCGAACACTGTGCCGACACGCTTTGCGCCGATAATCCATGGATGATCGAGAGGGATTTGTTTGGTTTTGCCAGCGATCTTTTCAAGCGGAACAGGAATGGTGTGACCTGCCTGCATGGCAATCATGACACCGAATTGCCCCTCATGAAGCAAGGCGGCACAGGCGGTGCCAAATTGGGTTGCCAGCAGCCGGTCTGCTGCAGAGGGTGCACCGCCACGCAGCAGGTGACCAAGGATGGTCACTCTGGTTTCCAGGCCAGTGAAGGTACGCAATCGGTTAGCGAGAAGCAGGGTATTGCCCTGGATCTGATTTTCGATGCGGGTCAGCTCCTGCGCAATTTTCGTTTGCTCATCACCTATACGGAGACGCTGGTTCATTTTTCGGGAATGTTCAAAGAATTCTACATAATCCAGCGACATGGCATTTTCTGCAACTGCAACAATGCTGAATCGTTTGCCAGAATTTCGGCGGTTGTTAATGGCCTGGGCAATGGCCTCTGGATCATAGGCAATTTCCGGAATCAGGATGACGTCTGCGCCGCCAGAAATGCCAGCACCCAGGGTCAACCAGCCCGCCCGGCGACCCATGATCTCTACGATCATGATGCGGTGGTGACTGTGAGCTGTACTGTGCAGGCGGTCAATGGCTTCTGTGGCGACGCCCAGGGCTGTGTCAAACCCTATGGCGCTATCTGTTTCGGGAATATTGTTTGTGATTGATTTTGGAATGGTGACAATATTTATACCGTTTTTGTGGAGATGAAGGGCAGCATCCTGGGTTTCGTGACCGCCCAGGCAGACAAGCGCATCCAGTTTGTGTTTGCGATAGGTTTCAATGGCTTGTTTGGTGCGATCGGCAAAACCGCCATTTTCCAGCGGATATCTATTGATACTGTCACGGCTTGTGCCGAGAAAGGTGCCGCCATCGGTCAGAATGCCAGAAAGATTTGATCCAATAATTTCGGTGGATTTGTCTTCGATCAGTCCCTGAAAACCATCAATGAATCCAATCAGCTCCATGCCAAACGATCCCTGTGCTGCTTTGCCAAATCCTCTGATGGTTGCATTAAGGCCAGAGCTGTCGCTGCCAGCGGTTAAAACACCAATTCGTTTTGTCATGTTTCCCTCGCAATCACGAAAATGAATCCATTTACGGGTAGTGTACCATGAACATTGTACTGGCTTGGAAAATATTGCAAGGAATGCTTACTGAACTTGATCGATCAGTAAACCTTTCTCTTGTGGATTAGTAATTAAGTAAAAGATGTGAAATTCTTCGAAGCTATCTCCTCGAGAATGTTCGTATGCCAGGGTTACAAAGACGATGGCGGGATTGGCATTCCAATCCTGCAAATAGGCTGAGAGCACTTCAACTTTTTCGACGTTGTCCCAAAAATGCGTGTAGACAATGAAAGGGTCGTTCCCAGCCACGTGGCAGCAGGTTTCCTGAAATTCTCCTGATAGCATTCCCCATGATTTTTCGTAGTCACCCTGGTCTACGGCTTGATAATACGCCAGGATGAATTGTTCAGGATTGGGATATTCCTGACGGGGCCAGGGGGTGAAAGTTGCTGTGGGTGCAAACAATGAAGTATTTTGTGGGGTGGGCAGGGCAATGGAAATGGATGCTTGTGTGGCTTGATCCTGACTGGAAGCAAGGGCGGCGGTGGAGGTCATTTCGACAAAGAGGGTTTGGGCTGCCTGGGTGAAGATCATTTCCGCTTGCATGGCGTTCGAATCTGGCGAGGGGGTGGTGTTATCGGGTGATCGAATTGCAAAAAAGAGAATGATAGCAGCGATCACAAATAATGCCGCCGGGATGAAAAGCCATATCCGGATGGGGGGGCCTGGAGTGATGCTGCGGACAGATTTCTGATACGATGCTGTAAACCATTGCTCGCCCGCATTACTGCTGACAAGCAGGATTTCCTCAAAATTATATTCCTGACGGTGTGCATCAATGGGTGCTCCGGTACTGATCCGGACAGCATGCCTGCTGGTTTCACCGGCTTTGCATGAAAAAGCAATGGGTTTGGGTATCAACCAACTCACAGCCGGCACCAGCCTTCCCTGCAGGGTGCCCGTGCCGGTATTGGTAATGATGATCTCGACGACAGGTTGTTCGGTGAGGGGGGTGTTAGGGTGATATCTGCCAAAATCAATTGCTTCTGGCAGCACTTTGAGAACAGGTTTTTCATTCGGGTCTTTTGGGAACATGGCAGTAAAATTCTGTGATAGGGAATATAAGATCATTTGTAACGGATAAGCTGGTATTTTTTATTGTACCCGTTTCCCATAGTGTCAGGCATTAACTTAACCTTAAAATGAATTCTCGCATTAAGGTGATACTGAAATTGAGTGATGGAATACAAATCGCTGTTGCAAATTAATGTGCTGGATGATGTGTCGGATACGAATTTTTAAGCAGCAGCGAGGTATCGCTTGATGCCCTGGATGGCGACGATTTTGCCATAATATACCCGGTGCGGTTCTGGCAGCCGGCCAAAACGAGATATCGCTTCCCCATCAGACATTTGGGCGGACACAATATCATCCCAATACATTTTCTGACACTCGATAGTCAATTCAGCTTCATTGAATATTGGTGAAGCCACGTGATTGGCGGCAATGGGTGTAAGCCCGGCTTCGGTAATCTTGTTGCCATCCCGGCCTGATTTGGTTCCCAGCAGCAATAAGGCTTTGCGGTATTCTTCCGGGAAGCAGCTCAAAGTAGAGCTGTTGTATTGTTCCAGGAATTGGTAGGTGTATCGCGAGGGGCGCACAAATATCTGGACGAGCGGAATACCCCAGACTTTACCGATTGAACCCCACTCGATCGTCATTGTGTTGAAGTGGTTCTTCTGAAAATCACCGCTGGTCAGAAGACCATTTTTGTGAAAAAAGGGCATAGACTTGCGATTGAAAGTTGTCAAGTGGGATTTCTGCTCGTTGCATGATGGTTCCCTTTCATGGGAAAGTAAACAAATAGCGCATAGTACTGTCTAATAGTATAATGTTATTGTTGGTTATTCAGGCAAAAATATTCCAAATTTCAGGTATTGAATTTTCAAATTCTATCAATTATTGGTTGGCAATTTCATTTGCTTTTTATCGTTGGAGGGTTTTATGTCGGCAGATATTCAGGCAACAAATGTAGGGGTTTCAAAATGTTCAACGATTGTCATTTTTGGTGCTTCCGGTGACTTGACTCGTCGAAAATTGATCCCCTCACTCTACAATCTTTATCGAAAAGAACGCCTTTGGGAAACAACTCGCATCATTGGATTTGCCAGAAGGCCGTATACTACTGAGAAATTTCGATCATTGCTTTTGGAAGGCGTAAAAGAATTTTCAGAGAGTACTTTTGATGCGCAGCTTTGGGAACGTTTCGCGCCTAAGCTGCATTATTTTCAGGGCAACCTTGACGTGCCTGAAGATTATGAACGGTTGGCGGCTTATCTTGAGGAAGAAGAAAAAAAGGAGAAGCGGGAACAGGCGAACAGACTGTATTACCTGGCAACCTCTCCGGTGTATTATATGCCCGCCGTCGCTGCCTTGGGTCGGTTTGGTATGGCGGATGAAACGACAGGATTCCGCAATATCATTATTGAGAAGCCTTTTGGACGGGACTTGACCTCGGCAGAAGAACTCAATCAGGCTGTGCATGCCGCTTTCAAAGAGCGGCAGGTGTACCGCATTGATCATTATCTGGGAAAAGAAACGGCGCAAAATATCCTGTTTTTCCGATTTGCGAATGCGATCTTTGAACCTGTCTGGAATCGCCAGTATGTGCATAATGTACAAATCACCGTAGCGGAGACGGTGGATGTTGGTCGTCGCGCTGGCTATTATGATAGCGCCGGTGTACTTCGTGATATGTTCCAGAACCATTTGCTTCAACTTCTCGCATTGGTGGCGATGGAGCCGCCAACATCCTTTGAAGCAGAGGCATTGAGAAATGAAAAAGTTAAGGTCTTGAAAGCAATCCGCCCGGTTTCGTTATCAGACAGCGTATTGGCGCAGTATGACCATTATAAAGATACACCGGGTGTTGACGCAGAATCGCGAACGCCAACTTATGCAATGGTGAAGGTATTTGTGGATAACTGGCGTTGGAAAGGGGTGCCTTTCTATTTGATGTCGGGCAAAGCGCTTGAGAAAAAACGAAGCGAGATCAATATTGAATTTCAATGCCCGCCACATATGATGTTTAACCGTTCAATGAGCAGCGATTTTGCCCCGAATTTGCTCTCCATCTATATCCAGCCGGATGAGGGGATCCACCTGCGCTTTGAAGCGAAACAGCCGGATTCGGACCAGGAATCACGCTCGGTTGATATGGAATTTCATTACAGTTCCTCCTTTGGCGGAAGCATTCTGCCGGATGCGTATGAGCGGCTCATCCTGGATGCGCTTCATGGGGATGCTTCCTTGTTCGCCCGCAGTGATGAAATTGAACAGGCCTGGCGCTTGATTGATCCCTTGATCAGCGGATGGGAAAATAAGCATGGGCCGGATTTGGCAAACTATACCCCCGGTTCCTGGGGGCCGCTTGCAGCCAAGCAATTGATTGTACAGAATGATTGTCAATGGAAATAGAACAGGTGCCTGTCCGGACAGGGCTTTCTTAAAGTAGGGAAAAGGAGTTGAAAAAGAGACCTTCACTGGTTATGCTTTTGTGTACCGGCACAAAACAATACCAAGGAAGGTCGATATGAAGTGTAGCACAGAAACAGGGGTAGTATTTGACGTAGGCAGTCTATATGCGCATTTTCAAACATTGGAAGACAGCCGAAAACCAAAGGGGTTGAGATACCAGCTCAATACAATAATGGTGATGATCGTAATGGCAAAAATCAGTGGAG
>JAIOTF010000032.1 GCA_021107195.1 Anaerolineaceae bacterium
AAGATCAAGGATGTCGTGAACAGGGTAATGTAGAAGCCCTCAAGGGGGTAATCATCCAGGTATTTGATGGCGATGAACCACGAGCCCCACATGAAGGCGGCCATCAGGCTCATCGAAATGGCCAATCCGGTGGTGAGATCAGGTGCAGTATTCAAATTGTGAGTCCTTCCAAAGCGTGTATGTTATGCGGCTGATTGTAGCAGGAGGCGGGGTGCGGGTCAATGGGGGGTGTCAATTTCGGCACAAACCTATTTGTTGTCATTGCGAAGAGTCTGGCGATTGAAGCAATCCCTTTCTGTGTGTTGGAGATTGAGTGGCGCACAGGGGCGCGCGAACTGTTCTTGCTGTATTCCCGAAAAGATATTGAAAATTATTCGGTCATTTGTTCGATCAATCGTGATTTTTTGGATGGAACCTGCTAAAATAGGAGTAGAGCGGGTACCAATATTACTGTCTTTGCTGCGCTGTGGAGATGTGGGCGCCAAAGAGGAGGTTAGAGATGAAAGCTTGGGGATTGAGCCTGACGGCACTGGTTTTGGTGCTGCTGCTGGCAGCCTGCGGGCCAGAGCCGCTGGTGAGTATGGGACTGCAGGGAGACCTGGCAGACTCGGCGGTCCCGGAGAAGGCGATTGAGGAGGTGCAGCCGGTGATTTTGACGATGGATAATAACGGTGAGGCAATTACTTTGCAGGTTGGGCAGGAGGTGCATGTCTTTTTAACTGGCAACCCGACCACAGGCTATATGTGGGCATCGTCGGGAATTGACTCGGCGGTGCTGCACCTGGCTGACGAACCGGAGTATGCTGCTGCTGATGATGAGGCGCTTGGCTCAGGCGGGGAGTTCGATTTCTTTTTCACTGCGGCAGCACCCGGCGAAACCGTGTTGACTCTGATCTATCATCGCAGCTTTGAGAAGAATTCGCCGCCCAAGCGCACCTTTTCGGTCAAAGTGGTGGTGACAGAGTAAAGTCTACACATGGACGGCATGCAGCCGGATAATACAGTTTTATCACGGAGGGTTGCAGCAGCGTGAAGGTATTCATCATCGGGGCAACCGGTTTTATTGGCAGTCATCTGGCGCAGCAAGGCCGGACGGGAGCCGGGGTGTTTGAAAGTATCAGGGGAGAGGGTTCGATGAGGGGCGGTTCAAATTCAACCTTGAAAAGGGTTGAGCAGCTTGCCGGACATTTTTTGTAGGAGCCGGATTTGCCGGACGGGTTGGTTTTGTGGTCAACTTCCCTTGGAAAGGTTGACCTGGTAATTTGTCATTGCGAGCCCTTTGGGCGTGGCAATCCCCAACACAAAGGGGGCCGCTGCGCGGCTTCGCTGCGCTTGCAATGACAAAATTGGGCATGGAGGATTGAATGGTTTCTGATCCAATCATATTGATCGCAGGAGCGGTGCCGAGGCTGTGGGGCGTCTGGTGAATGCCGTGCAGCAGGAGCAGACCCGGCTTGCAACGCTGAATGCGCGCGTGGCCAATCTGGAGCCGTTGAATGGAACGGTGCAGGCCATGCAGGTGGAAACGCGGGCGGTGGCCGAGCGTATCAGCATGGTGGAACAGGGACAACAGACGGTGCATCGAGGGGTGGGGTCACTGGCAACTCATTCTGCATCGGCTTTGACCGAACTGAAAACTTTGACCGGCAGCCTGACAGAAGCCACGGCCTGCATGCGCGCAGAGTTGGAACAGACCAAGAACGATCTGACTGCCTTGCGCTCCAGCACGCATTCCAAAGGCGCTGCAGGAGAGAACATCCTTGAGATGGTGTTTGCCAAGCTGCCTCCCGCCTGGCAGGTGATCTTGACCCGGATGGTTTCCTGAAAGGTAAAGAGGGCGTGCGCATGGGTTTTGATGAAGTGCGCTTCACCCCGCATATCAAGAGCAGTTCTTCACCGGAAGAAGTGAGCAAGTTCATGGACTTCGTAAAATCCCGCTGCCCGGTGGGGGACGTAATGGGGAATGGCACCAGGATCTTGCCTGCGGATGCAGTGATCGAATAAGCGTTTTTATTACAGACAAGCCCCCCTGCGTTTAAAGCAGGGGG
This sequence comes from Anaerolineaceae bacterium, assembly GCA_021107195.1. GTDB lineage: Bacteria > Chloroflexota > Anaerolineae > Anaerolineales > Anaerolineaceae > SMBSF63. The sequence goes on from JAIOTF010000032.1 coordinate 2,049, forward strand.
GCGCTTTTTTAAGGGCGAGGCTTTACGATCTTTTGAGTGGATCTGAGCCTGTTGTTTCTTGTCAGGGCGCCCGTTCTTACGGAGTGTCTGAAGGCATCCTCCCGGCTTTTTAGAATTACCCTTGACAAAAGAGGAAAAATTTCCGATAATGAATTAGAACTTATGTTCTATATTTTTGACCAGCCTGGGCTGGATAGATTCATTTCATCGGGGAGGGCAGTATGGCAGTGATACAGGGAAGGTCTTGCGTCAACTTGCGGGAGAAATGTGCTGTATGAAAGGAGAAATGACGCGGCTGGTTTTTCTCCCGGACAGGAAGACCTTCATTTTGCTCGAGTCGCCGCTGCCGCCGGAGGAATTGGCAGCGGCGGTGCTGCGCGGTCAGTGGCAGCCGCCAATTCCGTATGGAGTGGAGGGGCAGCGTTCGTTCCATGTTACGCAGCAGGGGCAGGTAGTGGTTGTTACCGTGGATGAAGACAGTCTGCCGGCGATGCGGCCTTCGGCAGCGCTCAGCCCGCGGCAGCTTGAGGTGCTGCAATGCCTGGTGGAAGGCCTGAACAACAAGCAGATCGCCAGGCGGCTGGGGATGTCAGAGCGTACGGTTTTCAATCATCAGGCAGCGCTGAAACACAGCTTGCGGGTCAACACGCTGGCGCAGGCGGCGGCAGTGGGGACGATGCTGGGGCTGTGTCAGCCGACGTCGTGTGAGCGGGGGGAGGTGTAATTCAATGTATAATGCACAATTTACAATGTATAGTTAATGGGAATCAGTCAATCAGAGAATTTCCACGACCTTACCCTTACGGGTACAGATGTCGACCACTCCCCGGCTGCGCAGAGACTGCGTCTGCCGTTAGCAAGGGGATAAAAAACACCCCCACCGCCGCTTCGCGGCCTCTCCCCCAAAATCTTTTGATTTTGGGGGAGAGGAAGATCGGTGGTGCAATGACAAATTACTGCGCTTCCCAGACCTGGTAGAGGCCCAGGTTGCCTTCTTTGCCATCCGATTCGAATTCGGTTTGCAAGGAGAAGCCGCTGCCCGCGGCCAATTCGGTCAGTTCACGGCGGCTGAAGAGGTGCACATAACGCAGCCCGACCCGTTCCTGCTGGCCGGGGAGGCTGTGCCGCCAGTCGAGCAGGGTGTCGCCGGGTTCGACGGCCTCTTCAGTCAGGCCGACTGTACTCCAGGGGAGAACACGTTTTTGCCAGCGCTTGCTGTTCATGAACTGCCATTCGGAGTGGATGAACGATCCGCCGGGCTGGAGCAGGCGGCGCACCTCCTGGAGCAGGGCCATACGCGCCTGGCTGCCGGGAATGTGGTGCAGGGCGGCAAAGGCCAGCACGCCGTCAAATTGGGCGCGGGGCAGGTTCTCTGTCCAGTGGGGATCACCCAGGTCAGCTTGCAGATACTGCACGTCCAGACCGGGTGCAGGTAAATGGGGGGCGACGGTTTTGCGGGCTTCGGCCAGCAGCACCGGGCTGAAGTCTAAA
>JAIOTF010000426.1 GCA_021107195.1 Anaerolineaceae bacterium
GGCTGACCTGGGCAGTTGCGGCCAGGGGCAGGGGTTTCCATGGGCGGAAGGGGGCTTCGAGGGGGGTGCGCAGGATGCGCCCGGCGGCCGGGGGGTACAGGGAAGCCAGTTCGCGGCGGCGGCTGAAAGGATTCGGGCGGCCCTGCTGGTGGATGTAAACCTGTTGGAAGGTCAGCCGGCAGTTGCCCGCCAGGTCCAGGTAGCTAACCCCGGCCTGGGTACAGATTTCTGCGGATGCGGACGAGATGTAGGGGGCGATCAGGATGCCACAGGCCTCGGGTTCCATTAAGAAGTATTCCAGCAGGCGATTGACGGCACTGCGGGCGTGGCGCGGCTGACCATTGGAGCGCATCTCGATCAAGAGGATCAGGTGCCCATTCGATAGATCAACGCGCAGGCAAGCATCCGGCCGGTGTATATGGGGCGGCGGATCGACCGGCGTGATGGTGCCAATGAAGGGTACTTCACCGAGGCTGCGCTGCAGGGCGGCCAGTCCGCGGCTGTGGAGCTGCGTTTTTTTCATTTTTTGTCCTTGCATGATGCTTCCCGTATTGGTTATACCACTTGGTAAGGGATAAAGGCAAGGTGTATTTAATAAAAAGGGTATTTTTAACGAATTTTAAGTGAGATGCGAGTTTAAGAGACATAATCCGGACAGGATTCACTGCTAACCACTGAAGTGATTACTGCAACCGGGGTGGAAGGGGATACAAAAAAGCCTTTGGTCGCTCAAAGACTTTTTAAATCAGCGGGGAGGGAGGGATTCGAACCCTCGGTCGGACTTTCACCCGACAACCGCTTAGCAGGCGGCCCCAATCAACCACTCTGGCACCTCCCCATTTTCGGTTTTCAGCGCATCCACCAGGCAAATAAGGCGGAGGGAGAGGGATTCGAACCCTCGGTGGGCGTGAACCCACACATGTTTTCAAGACATGCACCTTAAGCCTCTCGGTCATCCCTCCGAATGGCCGGTGCGCCAAAGGATTTTATCATATTAAATTAGCAGCGACAAGAAGAAGGCTGTTTGTTTTACACGGAGGGACTTCAGCCTGTCCTTGAAGAAGTCGGGACACGAAACAGATTGAATTCGAAATCAGTTGCTTGTACTCATTTTCTTTAGGTGAGCACAACCAACTTAATCTTGATCAGCATAAAGAGCCGGTAGTGCGTTGGGTGCTTAGCGATTTTGTTATGTCACCTTGCTAATTGACAATTTCATCAATGGTTTGATAACCATAAAAATGAGGTACGCCTGACTTAAATTTTCGGTTTAGATCCGGGCTATCCAGTCTCAATTTACCATTTTCAATCAGCGTTTCCTGGCGCAATTCCTGAGCCCAATTGATAATTTCATCAATTGCAGGGACATCTAGTGCCAGTTGCTCAGCGGTCCATTTTGCAATACACAAACCGTAATGAATATCGTCTGTAAAGAATCGATGATTGGTATCTATCTGCCATTTACCAGTTTCAGTTTTGACAGTTGGCGCACGGATAGCTCCCAAAGTTCTGGATAGCAAAAAGGATTCTAATACACTGTATTCTTCTGTTTCATTTGTGTGCCGATCAAGCGCAAGATAATCCAGCATATAGGTAAATTTCTTGTGGGGGTATTTTTGTTTTATTCTTTCACGAATTTTCGAATAGTCGGCATCCAATTTAATGAGAATATCAGCAGATAATTGATCAAAATCTTTATAGAAGAATGGAACGTCTTCAAGCTTATCCCATTCACCACCATATCTTACAAATAGTCCGTAACAGCGGGCAGGATGAATAATTTGATTGTCGACTGAAAATGTCAATGACAAAAAATTATCAGCTTGTTTAAATGCTCCCATGCCGAACCAATCTAAACAGACTTTCTTAAAAATATTTTCATTCAAGTCGTCAAAATGCGATTTAGGTTCCACTGCGGCAATGTTTACCGGTTTTACTCCATAGGTGATGCCGATTTTGCCATATTCAAGGGTTCTACATATCCACGGAATCAAACCAAAACTGAACGTGATAACGTTTTGTAAATTAAAAGTTCTTTTGATTTCATTCACCATCCAATTGAAGCCAGCCTGTCCATACACTGCACCGATATGCACGTCTTTTTCTTTGTTCAACTGAGGAGCGATTCGGTGAAGTGCATTTCTGTATTGGCTTACGGGCATGCATAAAAAGATCACATCCGCTTCGGTAATCACATCTTTTGGATCAGCGCTTATTTTATTTAAGTTCCCATGAAACTTTTTTATTACAGCTCCATTAAAAGCCTGATATTGTAATTCGACTTCTTTGGACCATAGATGTGGCTTACTGGTCAAGACATTGACAATATACTTTGATGAAGACAGCAAGGGAATTATGGTGTGTGCACTAGAGCCCCCGCCAACGACTGTTATTGTCAGATTTTCTGTATTCATTTATAGATGCCTCCTTTTTTAGCATATTGTTTTGATTTCATATGTTCTTAAGCTTGCGATTGAATATGCTGTTATGTGACAGTTTCTTTGAACTGAGCCTATTGTGAAAATTAACCCGTCTAATGATTAATGCAATAAGCTCACTTCTAGTATAAGTGTATTTGCGCAAGTTGTTGTTCCAGATGATCCCTGGGGAACCGTGGTGCAGCCTGTGGAAGTTATAGAAAACACAGACGTAAGAGACGATTTTGCTAAGCTTAGGGTAATTTTCTTGCGAGGGGGCGGTTAGCAAACGGACTCTTTCTCCTGAACTGCTGGCTGCATTGGAGGCCGAACCGGTCATGCTGCCCCGTGGGACCCGATGGGTTTACTGGCAGGGTCGGATTAAGAAATATTTCTCTTCTTGATTGCAACAGAGGGTGAAACTACACCGCTGGAATTTGCTGCCAGCGGTGTGGATATTTAAGGAAGGGCGGTGGAGGGTTGACCGCGCTGGTTTTGTAGTGCTTTGGAGGGGATGGTTACCGGATGCCTGGGCATGATGAAGATGGGGTCAGGCTGGTTTATCGTCAGTGAAGTGGTTACAACGGTGGTAATAATAAGGCAGACAGGAACACGCCTGGGAGTTTTCTCCTACGGAAGTTCACTTCAGCAGCTCAATAAGTTGTTGGATTATATGCATTTTTCCACTTTTTGGGGTAAAACAGAAATTTTTACGGAAAATTTGTTGCATCAAAAGGAGCAGTATGTATAATGGTATAAGATGATCTCTCATCAAAAATTAATCGCGATAAGGAGATGGACATGAAGAGAAGAAACCGACTTACCACACTGTTCCTGGTGTGGCTGGCCGTCTTATTGTTTTTGACCGGCTGCAATTTGCCAGGCAGCACAGCACCTGCCGATCCCGGTATTGAACAGACCCAGATCGCCCTGGGCATTCAGGCGACCATGCTGGCAGAACAGCAGGCAGCATTGGAAGCCGAAGCGGCAGCACCGGCACCAGTGCAGCCAGAACAGCCTGCACAACCGGCTCAGCCTGTGGAACAACCCACCTATACCCCGTACCCGACCTATACTGTGGCCGCACCTGCTGCCCCGGTAGTAGTACCGCCTACCGCAGAACCGCCTACCGCAGAACCGCCGCCGGTGCAGGATGTAGCCGCACAGGTCAAAGCTGCCAATATTCTCGTCTTTGAGGATATGCAGGGCATGGCTGAGGTAACCTATGTGCGCAATACGATCAACCGCATGGGGTTCCGCGGCGGCAAGATCGTTTTTGTAGGTGATGCGGTGGGAAATTTTATGGAAAAGCTCAACTCGCCCCAGCCATGGGACTTGATCAATGTGGCGGCTGAATCGCGCAGCGCCGTGCGAGGTGAATTTTGGGACGTGATTTCAGATCAGATCAATAATCGTGATGCTGCCTTAATTGCAGAGGTGTGGTATCTGGATTCAACGGTTAATGGGCGAATTGCGCCTTTGGTTTACCAGTGCGGGATTGAATTTCAGCGTGACTGGACGCGTAATAGCAATAATTTTGACCCCTTTGACTATTCGATTTACTGGCTGGATTCCGGTCATCCTCTGCTCAGTACGCCCAATTATGCAGAACCGTTAAGCTACCCCACGGTTTTCTGGACAGGAGATGTTGGAGACTTGATCCGTTTGGGTAACAGCGGTGATGCTGAACTGGTGGGTGGGTTGTACATGTATGAAAAATCCAACTACGGTGTATTGGCAACCTGTATGGACGGAACGGTTATTTTTCAGACATTTAGCAGCCACGATTATCCGCAGACCAAAGTGATGGCGCTGTGGGAGAATTACATCACTTACACCTTGACCAATCATTTTGAACAGTTGAACGCTCAATAAAAACAGCAAATTTATCATCTCTGGCAAGAAGAGGCCGCCAGATTTGGCGGCCTCAGGTTCCCTGAAGTCCATTTATGAATATTTCTCATCTCAATTACGCTGTTATTCTATTTATCCCGGGGTGTATTGCGCTGATTGCTATTCTGCTCATCTGGCGGCGGCGCAAGGCACCGGGTGCGATTGCGTTGATGGTATTTATAGTTGGCGTTACGATCTGGACCTGGACCTACAGTTTGCATTGGCTCTTTCCGGATTGGCCGGCACGTTTCTTCTGGCTGGATGCTACCTATCTGGGTGTGGTGATCGTGCCTTCGGCGATGGTCGTTTTTGCTTTTCAGGTTAATAATCTGGATCGATGGATCACCAGAAAAACGCTTGCTTTGCTTTGTGTGGAACCTGTACTGACTCTGGTTATCCTGTGGACGGAGCCTTATCATGGGTGGTTTTTTGCAGGGAAGCGCACCCCGTTCAGTACCGATATCTATGAAGGCGGATTTGGGTTTTGGTTTAACATTGTTTACACATACGGTATCATCCTGATTGGTTTGTATGTGATTGTACGCGGCTTTGTGCACTCCAGGGGGATTTATCGCCAGCAGCATGGGCTGATCCTGGCCGGGGCGAGTATTCCTATTGTGGTCAGCCTGGCCCGTTTTCTGGGGTTTGAGCCTTTTCCTGGTTTGGATCTGACACCGATGGTCTTTATTTTTCAGGGACTTTTCTATACAGTGGGTGTTTTCCGCTTTTCTATTTTTGATTTAATCCCGGTTGCCAAAGAAGCGCTGCTGGAAACCATGCCAGAGGGGTTGTTGGTGGTGGATGAACGCTGGCGCCTGGTGGAGATCAACAATTCCGCTTTAAAACTTCTGAAACAGGACCGTGAAGCTGTGATTGGCACCAGTATCAGCAATGCTTTGAGTGACTGGCCGAAATTGGAAAGGTTACTCAAACGGGCAGATCAGAATGCGAAGTATTATCAGGTGGAATGCTGTAATGAACATTTCATGGGAGTGAATATCACGCCATTATTCAGTAAAGAAGGCCGTATCACGGGCAGACTGGTCACCTGGCAGGACATTACCCGCCAGTTGCAAACCGAAGCCAGGCTTGAGGAAGCGAATTTGCAATTGCGCACCCAATTACGCGAGATCAAATCACTCCAGGCCACATTGAAGCAGCAGGTGATCCGCGATCCGCTGACCGGCTTGTTGAACCGTCGCTTTTTGGAAGAGACGCTTGATAAAGAGGTAGCGCGTGCCAAGCGCAAAGCGTATCCGGTCACGGTCCTGATCATTGATATTGATGAATTCAAGCGGGTCAATGATACCTACGGGCATGCGGCAGGGGATGTGGTGCTTGAAAACCTGGGGGAACTCTTGAAGCAACAGACCCGCAAAGATGATCTTGCTGTGCGTTTGGGTGGAGAAGAATTTTTGATCCTGATGAATGAGGTTGGTTTGGAACGGGGAATGAAACGTGCCGATGAGTTACGTGGTTTGATCGAAAAAATGGAGAATGAATTTGAGGGGATTCCAATCAGTATTACTGTTTCCATTGGCGCGGCAGAATATCCTTCCAGCAGCCAGGAAATTCGGGATGTAATGCGCAAGGCAGACCAGGCGCTTTACCGCGCGAAATACAAGGGCAGGAATCAAGTCGCACGTTAACGATTTTCAATGGTGTTTTCGCACTGTTTTTCTCATGATATACTATAAACTGGGCAGGTATGGCGTTATAGCACATGCCTCAGATTTAATTTTTTTGAGGACGAGACATTATGAAGACAGTATTGCTGATGCGGCATGCGAAATCAAGCTGGAAGTATGATGACTTGAAAGATGTTGACCGCCCGTTGAACAAGCGTGGAAAGAAAGATGCGCCGAATATGGGCAGTCTGCTTGAGAAGAAAAACAAGGTGCCGGAGCTGATCCTGTCTTCGTCTGCCAAGCGTGCCCGGCAGACAGCCAAAGCATTGGCGAAAGCAAGCGGATACGAAGAGAAAATTCAATATTTTGACTCGTTGTATTTGGCTGAACCGCAAGCCTATATTGACGTATTGCGGAAAACGCCGGATGAGTTGACAAAAGTGATGATTATCGGTCACAATCCTGGCCTGGAGAGCCTTTTGCAGCAGTTCAGCGGCAGGGTGGAGACTCTATCCACCGGGGTGATTGCTTTCATTGACCTGCCCATCAAACGCTGGAAGGACCTGGGCAACGAGGTTGAAGGCAGCCTGGTGGCATTGTGGTACCCTGACCATTCCAAGAAGAAAAAGGATAAGAAATAAACGTCCTGACGAAAAATGATAACAACGTGGATTTGCCCTGACCTTTGTGGCCGGCGCAAATCCATTTTTTTACCCCGCTGCGGGGATAAGCAGAGTGAGGGAACCGAGATGAACAATCAGGAAAAGCAAAAACAGATTCGATCATACGGGTTATGGCCCAGCCCGGTATCGCCAGAGATGCTCAGCCGCCGGGTGCGCCTGGGCGAGCCGCAATGGGATTCGGATGGAGACACTCTGCTGTGGCTGGAAGCGCGCGCCGGGCAGGGGACAGTGATGGCGCAGACTAGCGGCGATGCCCGCCGTGACCTCAATCTTCTTCAGTCTGCGGGCGGCGGCGTTGGCTTTGGCGGCGGCACCTTCACGGTGACGAAGGGTGTGCTGCTGTTTGCAGCCCGCGACGGCCGCATTTACCGGCGCAGCCTGGAGAGCGGTCTGCCACGGGCGATCACCCCGCCTTTTGGTCGCAGTGCCTCGCCGACCCTCTCACCGGACGGGAGTTGGGTGGTGTATGTTTTCAGCGATGGTCACACGGATTGTTTGGGACTGGTGGATGCTGGTGGCGCAGGCTGGCCGCAGAAGTTGGCCAGCGGAGCCGATTTTTACATGCAGCCGGTCTGGCATCCGCGGGGCAGTCATTTGGCCTGGGTGGAATGGGATCATCCCAATATGCCCTGGCATGGCGCGCGCCTGAAGCTGGCCCGGTTTGACAGCGAAAAAGGCGAGTTTTCGGAAGAAAAAATTATTGCCGGGGACGTTGAGACCCCCGTCTCGCAGCCGGAATTCTCGCCGGATGGGCGCTGGTTGAGCTACCTGCGCGGTTCGGCAGAATGGGAAGACCTGGTGCTGCTGGATCTGGAGAGCGGCGCAGAGCATGTGCTGGTGCAAGGCGAAGGTTTCATGCTCTCTGAACCGGCCTGGGTTCAGGGACGGCGCTTTTACGGTTGGAATCCTTCCAGCCGCCGCGTTACCTATATCCGCTGCCAGCAGGCGATGTTCAGCCTGTGGCAGGTTGAACTGACCAGCGGGCGCTCAGTGCAGATTGATACCGGGCCGTATACGTTTCTGGATCAGGTCAGCGTTTCGCCCGTACGGGATGAAGTGGTTTTCATCGCATCTGCGCCGGATATTCCCAACCGCATTGTGCGCTGGGACGGGCAAGCCCTGCATACCATGGCGTACAGCCAAGCGGAGATGCTTCCCCTGGAGATGATGTCCACGGCGCAGCCGATCCAATGGAGGGCTGAAGATGGTACGGCGGTGCATGGCATCTATTACCCGCCGGCAAATACCCGCTATGAGAGTACGGGACTGCCGCCGGCGATCATCAATATTCATGGCGGGCCGACTTCGCAGGCCCCGATCACTTATAACGGTGAGCGTACGTATTTCACCAGCCGCGGCTATGGCTGGTTAGATGTGAATTACCGCGGCAGCAGCGGGTATGGGCGCAGTTACCAGCAGGCAATGGACGGCCGCTGGGGGGATGTGGACGTGGAGGACGCGGCGGATGGCGCGCAGGCGCTGGTTGACCTGGAGCTGGCCGAGGGCAGCCAACTGGTGATCCGCGGCAGCAGCGCCGGGGGCTAC
>JAIOTF010000361.1 GCA_021107195.1 Anaerolineaceae bacterium
GCCAGCGAAGGACATTCCAGGATAGTGATGTCGATCCCTTGTCCACTTTGCTGCCAGCGGTTATAAATGGGCGCATTTGGAAAACCGGTTTGCAAGGGGTGTTTCCATTCCGGCAAACCGTCTTGGTCTGCATCATGTTCTGGCGTGAACCAGACCTTGAAGAATTGCAGCAGCGGCGGGAAGAGTTCTTTCAGCCACGCGTCATTTTGATTGACTTCGTAGATCTGCCAGGCCAGAGCGGCCAGCAGGGGTTGGGCAAGCTGGCGGGAACGCTGCCCTGCCAGACCGGGTTTCCAGTCGATTTCACCATTTTCCTGCTGGATGCTGATGAAATTTTGCAGCACGCCCTCGGCCAGATGCAGGCCGCCTGGCAGGAGCAGCGAATTGAGGTAATAGGCATCCAGGGCGGTTTGCCCGCTCCATAGATGCGGGTAATCACTGCCATCGCCGCGCAGCGAATGCCCGTGGTCAGGCCGCCGCGTCAGCACAAACGAGGGGTTTGGCAGGTGCTGGGTTGCCGGCAGGAACAAACGATAAGCTGTTCTTTGAGCCTGGGCAAAGCATGCGTCCCATTCAGGATCTCCGGTGGAGATGTCTAACCATTGCGCCTGATTGGCTTGTTCAATCCTGGCAATTTCTTCATCCCAGGCGCGGGCTGTAGTTTGTTTTGCCAGTTGCAGCGATTCACTTTCATCGGACATTGCGGCCACTGCCGAGAGGATCGAACGTTCCTGCCCGGCCTGCAATGCAAAATGCTGTGCCAGGCCGGCATAGGGGCCAATTCCAGGGAAAGGGCCGCCGGTCATGAAACACACCGGAGCCAGTCCGCCGGTGCGTCCCTGCAGGATGGTGGTCAGATTCGAGGGAACAACTGCCAATCGTTCGCCTGGCTCCAAAGGCTGCAATGCACCGACCAGTTCAAAGGTGAATTCCTGGGGTGTGTTTCCCTGATTGGAGAAGTTCAGTCGCGTAGCGATCACCTGTGAAGCAGGTACCCAGCATTCCATCGTGACTTTCAGGTTTTCAAGGGGCGCAAACATGAGACGGATGTAATTGGGATACGCCGCTGTGACTTGCGGTGGTTCATGAAAACCTGCCGGGTCGATCAGATCAAGCTCGTCTTTCAGAAAGCGGGGGAAGAAATTCATCCGGATAGCGCGCAAGCCATAGGTTGTTTGCAGTGTTAAAGCTGGCGGGTCGCCGCCGCGTAAAAGTAGTTCCCAGCTTTGGTCATTTCCATAATCGGGTTCAGAAAATCGCTGGTCAGCAGATACGATCAAATTGATGGGAAGTTCGGGGGAAAGTGATCGGGAATTCATGGTTTCATTGTAAGGGTAGTTTTGTTTACGGTCAATTCAATATGCTGAAAATATCGCTGTTGTAGGTTCGACTTCAGTTGTTAAGCGTTTGAAATTAATGAGGTTCTCTGGGAGTTGCCGTGACAAATTGATATTCTACGCCAGATATGGGGGCAAGGGCTGTCTTTGCCTCATATGTTGCAGTGGTTTCGCACTGTGCCGCGAAAAATCACGGCGATTCCCAAAGAGCCATTAATGATTAAAATCGTTACTGTAAATCTGAATTGAGAATTGCTGGCATGGTTTGCAGAATCGAGCCATATGGTTGTTTTTATGCTAGAATGAGGATTAATAGACAAATCACATCGGGAATCTCCCCGAATTTGACGGTGAAAGATTTATATGAGCGAAGAGTCTCTTGATAAAGAATTTGACGAAAAGGGTTCCAAAGAGGATCAATCCAACGGCCACGAGCGCCCCGAGGATCGTTTCCGCCGCCTGCTGTCTGACCCGGGGGAGCAGAAAGCTCCACAGGTTGATGCTGAACAGAAGCCAGAAGATGCTCCGCTGGCAGGTGAAGAACCGGATCAACCCGAGCTTCTCGCCGATGGTGATCCGCATCATCCCACCGGTGAGCCTGATCAGACTGGCGGCTGGTACAGCGAGATTGATGAGCATGAAGTAGAATCAACTCCCGAGGGAACCTCACAGCCACAGGAAGATGCTCCTGCGTCTTCACAAATTTCCCGCCATCCAACAGGATCGCCGGAACAAACGGGCGGTTGGTATTACGATGAAGACGGCAAACCGGTGGCTTCGACCTTGTCTATGCCGGCCAGCCCGGCAGAGCCGCCTATTCTTGGCCCCACCCAGGCAATACCCACAGAGAAAAGCACTGAGGCTTCTACCGTGCCGCCCGAACTGGGGTTGGAGCCTGTTTCAAAGCCGTTGGTTCCCATCCGGGTCACTGAGACAGATGCCGACGCGACCCGGATAACCCCTGCTGCGTACAAACCGGCTGTCCCGCAGCGGGTGCCTCCGATTTCAAAGCCAAAATCCCGCTATCCGGCAAGACCTGAACCCTCTGTTCCCACACCCGTTAATCTGGGGCCGGATACCCAATCCTTGCGCACCTCACGTGCTGGTAACAATGGCAACCTGGGCGGCTGTCTGGCGCGATTGGGCATTGGCTTGTTATTCATTGGCATTTTTATCGCAGTCGTCTTCTTTTCCTTTGGGATATACAAATATTTTTCGATCATCAAGGCCCCGGACTTTCCCGATGTGCGTGATCTTTACAGCCAGGCTTCGCAATTCGAAACCACAACCATCCTCGATCGTAACGGGAATACACTGTATGAGATCGTTGACCCGCAAGCGGGACGGCGTACTTATGTCCGCCTGGATCGAATCTCGCCCTATATGATTGCTGCCACGCTGGCAACCGAAGACAAGGAATTCTATAACAACCCTGGCTATGATCCCATGGCAATGCTGCGTGCGATTTGGCAAAATCGCATTTCTGGTGAAACCGTGTCAGGCGCATCTACCATCACCCAGCAATTGGCACGCACTCTGCTTCTGACCCCGGAAGAGCGTTTCAAACAAACCATGGAGCGTAAAGAGCGCGAAATCGTGCTGGCAGCCGAGATCACTCGCTTGTACACCAAAGATGAGATCCTTGAACTGTATCTTAACGAAATCTATTACAGCAATCTGGCTTATGGCGTTGAAGCCGCTGCGCAGACATATTTCAATACCAACGCACAGAATCTGACCCTCGCCCAGTCGACTTTCCTGGCTGGTTTGCCGCAGTCGCCTGGCGTTTATGACATCTTCACTAATCGTGAACAGACCCTCCGGCGTCACCGGGATGTGATCCTCCTGACCTACAAAATGAGCCAGGAGAAAGGCTGCATCAATGTCAGCATCCAGCCGCACCCGATTTGCATCAGCGCCCCGGAAGCAGATCAAGCCCGGATAGAGATTGAGGAATACAATTTCCAGCCCAAAGTGTTCACCAGAGAGTACCCGCATTGGGTAGAATTCATCCGCATGCAGCTCGTGAAAGAGTTTGGCGAAGAGATGATCTATCGCTCTGGCTTCAAGGTTTACACCACCCTGGACAACGAATTGCAGAAAGTCGCTGAGCGCATCGTGGCAGAACAAATCCAGCAATTGGGGGCCAACAATGCTACCGACGCTGCCCTGGTGCATATTGATGTTGCCACTGGTGAGATCCTCGCCATGGTTGGGTCAGCCGATTTCTATAATGAAGCCATCAGCGGTCAAATCAACATGGCTCTTGTCCCGCGCCAGACTGGTTCGGCATTCAAGCCTTTTGTCTATACCGCAGCTTTTGAGAAGGGCTGGACGCCTTCCACCCTCATTTGGGATGTCCCCACCAAGTTCCCGCCGACCGGCAACCCTGGTGACGGCTTGCCGCTTTATGAGCCTGTCAATTACGACTTGCGTTTTCATGGACCGGTGCTGATGCGCTCCGCCCTGGCCAACTCTTTCAACATCCCGGCAGTCAAGGCCCTGCAATATGTTGGCATCTACCAGAACCCCGATGGTGAAGAAGACACCGGCGGCATGATCCGCTTTGCAGAAAAGGTGGGCATCACCTCTCTGACCCGTGAAGATTATGGTTTGGCGTTGTCCCTGGGTGGCGGTGAGATCTCGTTGATGGAACTCACCTCGGCTTATTCTGTTTTCCCGAATGGCGGCAATTTGATCGAACCCGTCGCCATCAACAGGATTGAAGCTCCCTCCGATGACGATCGTGAATATGAGGTCATCTTTGAACGTGAAAATGTTGCCCGCTCGCAGGTCATCGCCCCGGAACATGCCTATTTGATCAGTTCTATCCTTTCGGATAACGCAGCCCGCACCCCCATGTTTGGCGCAAATTCGGCTTTGAACCTGCCCTTCACGGCAGCCGCCAAGACCGGCACCACCAATGATTTCCGTGATAACTGGACGGTAGGATTTACTGTCAATGATGTGGTTGGCGTCTGGGTTGGGAATGCTGATAATTCGCCCATGCGCAATACCTCCGGTTTAACCGGTGCAGCCCCCATTTGGGCCAGCTACATGCGTGAGATAGTTAATCTTCGTCGCGGTGGACAATCAGCCTCTTTCTCCCGTCCCAACCAGGTTGAAGACCACATCATCTGCGCTGTTTCAGGAACCAGACCGTCTGAGTTCTGCAACAATCAAATTACAGAAGTGTTTGCTGCAGGCCAACCGCCAAAGCCCTCAACGGATGATCTCTGGCGGGTGGTGCATGTGGACACCTGGACGGGGAAACTGGAATCTGAGGCCTGCAAGGAATTCGTTGATGAGGAATTTACCCTCAATATTTCCGAAAAGGAAGCAAAGGATTGGGTGCAAAATACAGCCGAAGGTCATGCCTGGGCCGCCAGTTTGGGATTCAATCCGCCGGTAACATTTTCACCCGATCAATCTTGTAATGCGTCTGACCCGCGCCCGGTAATCTTCTTCCCAGGATTGGAAGAAAACCAGAAAGTCGATTACACCTCCTTTGATATTTATGTGGTGGCGTATGCCACGGATCAGTTCAGGGAATTCCGTCTGGAGTATGGTCTGGGTGACAACCCGGCCAGTTGGGAGACATTGGTCAGCGGCATTACTGAACAGCATCGTCAGCCGGAACGCATCTATACATGGGATCTGACAGAGGTGCCGCAAGGGAAAGTTACTTTGCGGGTCTATATGGAGAGCACTGAAGAACGCTATGCCGAGTACAGGCTGCACCTGGATTTGCAGCATCCTGAGCCGACGGTGACCCCCACGCCAACGACTACGTTGACGCCAACCGTCACGCCGACCATGACGCCCACCCCAACGCCCACGCTGACGGCCAGCGCCACGCCCACCATTACCATGACACCCACGCCAACGGCGACTTCATCAGGCGGCTTGTTGCCGGGTATCCTGACTGCAATTGCCGGCGGCGGCAGTTGATTGCTGATTTTCGGAAAGTCATTAATCTGAAAAATGAAACGCCCTCCAGTAGATTAAAACCTGCTGGAGGGTGTTTCATAAATGACCTTCACGCAAAGAAACGCATCTGCGTTGCCTCTTCCCACAGGGGCGGGTCTTTTTCCAGATGATCCGACCAGCGGGCCCTGTCGGGGGTTTCCTTGCGGATGAAGCGGCGCAGGTGACGGAACTTCAGGAAGGTCCACTTGTCTTCCATAGCTAGCGCCAGCCAGGGATTATGATACAGTTTGTATGCCAACAGCCGTGACCGGCTGCCAGGAAAGACCAGCACCCCCTGACAGCCCGTAGGCAGTGGTGGGCTGTCCTGCACAAAATGACTGATCATGCTGGAGGCAAAACAGTGGTAAACGTATTTCCGTTGATTGTTATCTATCCACCAGATACTGTGTTCACTGACTTCTACGTAGTAATTCAGGCTTTTTCCAAGTTTCAGTAATTCCTCCTGCACGCTTTGAACGTCTGCCTGACGGTTTTCGGGCTTTTCCTGATCATTGACTTGCCAGACGACGGGCGATTCTGAGATCGCATGGGCATAGGAGGATAGTATGGTATGCACCATTTCAGCCGGCGGGGTGAGCAATCCGGGAAAATGAACATAGAGTTTATTGAACAGCTCGGCTTCATTGAGAGCGGGGGTATGGATCAAAGTTTCGAGAACGTATTTTTCAACACCGTCGGTCAGCGGCAGGGTGCCCGCTGTAAAACCGGTGGCAGGCCACCAGGTACGATGGGTCTGGGGATGATCCGGGTCTTTATCACGCAGAAAAATTTTCCGGTTGCCGAGAAGACCTTGCAGGGTTTTCTGCACTTTGATGAGCTGTTCGGTCAGTGTTGCACCCTCCTTGGATGGAGAGAAGGTGCCCTGGTCAGTCAGAGCAGCCAACCCTGCTGCCGCCAACTGTATCTGGCGTGCGGGCTCGCCGCGCTCCTGAAGGTATTCAAGCATACTGGCTCGCAATGTTGTTTTCAATGCATTCCCTGCCCCGGCAACTGGTTTTGTTGTCGTTTCCCAGATCAATTGGGCGATGTCGTCTTCATCGTTCAATGCCAGGCTGCGCAGGTGCAGTCCCGCTCTGCTGCTGGAGATCACCGATGCATCGAGGAAACCCGGCACCAGTTCGGGCAGAATGTTCAGAAAAGGAACGCCTGGTGGCATCCCGCGCAGTTGGCGAAAGAGCCGGAAAATGGCTTCGGCATACCAGCTCCAGTCATACCGGCGGCGCTCCAGAGCACTTTTCATTGGCAGGACAGACTCCGGCCCCCATAGCCAGCCTGACCATAGCGCAGAAAGTGTCCAGCACGCCTGCGAAGGACGGGGCAGCACGCTGGTCATTGCCTTGCAGGATGGTCCACTTCCCACTGTCAGCAGGGCACCTGGCCGCCCGGCGAAGATGCAGATACCTCTTGTCGAAGATGGCAGGGCAGGCGAGTGAGTTACCCCAATCTCAGGCAGAACAGATTGCCATTCCTGGACAGCGGCTTCAAACTCTACCCTTCA
>JAIOTF010000126.1 GCA_021107195.1 Anaerolineaceae bacterium
GATCCAACGCGAGGGAATTTTCTTTTGCCCGAATTCCCAGTTTTTCCAGGCCCGCCACATTGATTCTGCGGTGAATTGGCCTTCGGGGTTGGCTTTCTTTTGCAGTATGCCCAGCATATCTTGCAGGCGGGGATCTTGATGCCAGGCCGGGAACATGGTGAGCACATCCAGTACATGCAGGATGTCATACCAAATCAGAGGTGCTTTCAGTTTGCAGAAATCGGTGCCCATGTAGAAAATGTAAGGGTGCTTTTCCTGACGGTTCTCCCACAGATGCAGCAGGGTTTCCACGCCGGTGTTGGCGGCCGCGCTTGCGCGCAGCGATTCGTTCAATCCCAACACTTTGAGCATGGCCAGGTTGGCATACGGACAGGGGTCGTCTTTGCGGCCGGGTCCGCGAAAGCGGCCCATCTCAGGCGAGACGGCACACGGCCAGCCGTTTTCCCGCAGCAGGGTCAGTAGATGATTGAGAGCAGCCTGCACTTTAGGATCTTTGCCCAAACCAAAGCGGAACAATGCGTACACCAGCAGCGGGGCGTCGCACAGTGCCCAGGCCCAGGTGTCCTGCCCGGAACCGCCGTAGCGTGGCGAGACATTGGCGATCAATTGGAAGGGCCCCTGTTCGGATTGATGGGACATTAACTGGCCGATGATTGCATCCATGCCGGGGTCGCCGGCGCGCAGCCCGATGTCGGCCAGAAAATTGAGCTTGTGGAAAGGTTGTTTAGCGGACTTGTGGCTGTTCAACACTAATCCCGGCCAGGTTTGCAATTCGGTGATGATCTTCTGCACCTTTGCATCTGACAGCAGCGCCTGACGGGCAGCGATCACCTGGGGGTCATCTTCGGGTTGGCGGCAAATATCCAGGCGGATGCGGTACTGCATCCAGGCGGGGCCTTCAAGCAGCCATTCAAGGGGAAGGTTCATTGAATTATCTCCCAGGGGGTAAGGGTGAGCCCATAAAGCACTCCGAGGACGAGCATCTCAAGCAGGCCGGAAAGGATGATGTAGATGATGGTTTTGCCAGGTATATTGAACGTCATCCATTGGGATAATGCATACATCACGACCCGCAGGAACCAGACGATGAGGCCAAAACTCAAGCCTTTCAGCAATCCGCTGCTGCCTGGCAGACTGTTATAGAGCAGCAGGAACAGCCCGGCCAATGCAAAGCCGTAGCACAGGTCGATCAGGATGCCGGCGACCATGTTGATCGATGTGCGGGCGATGGGTTGGTAAACGGCGAACAGGCGCTGCGCCAGTGGGTTGGCGTTTAATAACCCATCCAGAATGGCGAAGATGACCCCGCTGATGATACTGATCAGGATATAGTTCCACATGTTTTCCTCCTTGAAAACGGCTCAATCAACGATGCGGGCGGCAAGGAGTATGTTGATAATAGAACATTTGAGCAACTATGTTTAGATTATACAGGGGAATTGCTTTGTGTGCATATCCAGCAGGAGATCAATTTTGGCAATAAAGGGGGATAAGATAGTGCCGGGATGGTCGAGACAAAAAAACAGGCTATTCATCATTGGTGAATAGCCTGTTGAGCGTATTTATCTGCGCTTGCGCCCGCGCGAGCGGGAATCACGCCGCCCATCGCTGCTTCGGCGGCTTTTACCACCCGATTTTTTGGGGGGTGCGGCT
This sequence comes from Anaerolineaceae bacterium, assembly GCA_021107195.1. Classification (GTDB taxonomy): domain Bacteria; phylum Chloroflexota; class Anaerolineae; order Anaerolineales; family Anaerolineaceae; genus SMBSF63. Next base: position 1,654 of record JAIOTF010000126.1, read on the forward strand.
TTTGCAACCGGCACTTCGGGCGGTTTGTGCATCCAGGTGTGGTACGTGTCATCCAGCAGCATGGTCAGCAGGGCCAGGCCGTCTTCATTTTCGACGAGCTGCCTGGCAAGGGGGGCAAAGCGCTGCATGCGTTCGGTTTGCAGCCGGTCGCGTTTACGCAGGCGGGCTTCGAGCTGGCCGATCAGCCGCTGGGCCACCAGGGTTTCCACATCTTCGTCCTGGGGCAGGGGACGCTCTTCGAATTTGATCTTGTAATGGGCGCCGATGCGGGTAACATATTTCTTCTCGTTAAAGTTCACCAGCAGAATAGCAGTGCCGCTGGCTCCGGCCCGGCCGGTGCGTCCGGCGCGGTGGATGTAGGCTTCCAGGTCTTCGGAAGGTTCGTACTGGATCACGTGCGTCAAGTCGGGGATATCAATGCCGCGGGCGGCAACGTCGGTGGCGACCAGGAAGCGCAGCTTGCCCTTGCGCACATCCTGGAGGACATGATCGCGGTCCTTCTGCGAGAGGTCGGAGCTGATCTGGTTGGCATTGTAGCCAAATCGCTGCAGGACGCGCGTCACGTAATACACCTTGTCTTTGGTATTGCAAAAGATAATCGTTTGTTGAGGGTTTTCCATCTCGATGATGCGTATAAGGGCGCGGTCCTTATCCATGCCGGGGGTCAGGTAATAGACATGCTGCGTGTCTTCCACGTAGACGTGTTCGCGGCTCAGGCTGAGAAATGCCGGATCGTTGAGGAACTGGCGGGTGAGGCTCATCACCTGGGCGGGGAAGGTGGCCGAGAACATGTAAGAGCGCACCCGACGGTTGGGCAGAAACTCCTGCACGTGTACCATATCAGGGAAAAAGCCCATCGAAAGCATGCGGTCAGCTTCATCAAAGATAAGAATGTCGAGGTTCTTGAGGGTCAGGTTGCGTTTGATCAGGTGATCGAGCACACGGCCAGGGGTGGCCACGACCAGTTGCACGCCTTGTTTGAAAGCATCGAGCTGGGGCTTGTAGCTGGTGCCGCCATACACGGCTATCGTGCGCAGGCCGCTGTCGCCGGCCAGGAGGTTGGCGTCAGCGGTTACCTGCTGTGCCAGCTCGCGGGTGGGAACCAGCACCAGTGCCTGGCAGGTCTTCTTTTTGAAATCGAGCTGTTCCAGAATGGGCAGGATGTAGGCCCCTGTTTTGCCGCTGCCGGTCTGGGCCTGCACCATCAGGTCACGTTTGGCCTGAAAGTAGGGGATGGACTGCGCCTGTACCGGGGCCAGCTCCGTCCAGCCAGCGCGCTGCATGGCGGCGTGCATGACCGGTGGCAGTTGGTCGAGGGTGATGGCGGGCAGGGTCTCTTGCGGTTTCTCTTGTGATTCGTTCGGTTGGTTTTCCATGTTATTTTCATGACCACACGTGCGGTCAGTGAGTCTCCTTATAAATAAATCCGGTATTTTCTGTCTCCATTATAAGGTAGATTGGGATATGGTGGGGGAGGGAAAGGTCAGAGGGGAGTGGTTTTTCTTTGGCAGGGTTTTGTTTGGCTTGGCAATGTAGCCGGGCTAGCAGTTTGTCGGAGAGCAATCTGAGATAGCGAAAACAGAAAACGGTGATAGACTTCGAATATGGCCAGAAAATTTATGAAACCTGATTACGAAGAGATGCTCAAGCAGAGCCTTAGTTTGGAA
>JAIOTF010000372.1 GCA_021107195.1 Anaerolineaceae bacterium
CCGTAAACGTGCAAGGCGGCGCGTTATTCAAAAAATCGTTCTGAGCCCCACTGTCATTATGAATGAGGGAATATAATGCAATGTAGGTATAATGTATGTTGTGTGGAGTAGTAAGCAGTCCGGGTTGACTGGATAAAGTGAAGTTGGATGGCGTGCGGAGGCAAAAACAATATGAAGCAAATCTGGTCTCCATGGCGCATGGAATATATTATGGATCACTCACCCATGAAAGATTGTATTTTCTGTCAGGCCATACATCAGGCGGATGATACTGCCAACCTGATACTCTTTCGCGGTGAACGCGCCTTCGTGATCTTGAACCGCTATCCGTATACCAGCGGGCATTTGATGGTTGTGCCTTATGACCATTTTGCTTCTATCACGCAGTTGGAAACGGCAACCAGGGCGGAAATGATGGAATTATTGAGCAAAGTCGAGCAGGTGCTCGGCATTGAGTATCATCCTGATGGTTTCAATCTGGGGGCGAATATCGGAGAAGTGGCCGGGGCGGGTGTGCTCGGGCATGTTCATTTTCATGTTGTGCCGCGCTGGGCGGCTGACGCCAATTTCATGACCTCGGTTGCCGAGACGCGCGTGCTGCCGGAGGGTTTGGCGCAGACCTATCACCGGTTGAAAGAGAGTTGGGAGAATTTTGGGGCAGGAGAATAGATTTGTAGTAGATGGTTTGTGGTTAATCAAAAAAACACCCACCCAGCCTCCCCCAAAAACCCCGGTTTTAAGGGAGGAGTTTTATTAAGTATTTACCTGTTAGCCTTTGCAGAAGGGGGTTATTGCTTGAGTAATTCGCTCAGTATCTGGCGGGCCATTTGCGGGTCGGCTTTGCCGCGCATCTCGCGCATCACCTGGCCGACAAACCAGCCGATCAGGGATTCCTTGCCGCTGCGGCAACTTTCCACTTCGGCAGGGTTACTATCGATGATCTTTTGACAGATTTCACGGATGGCAGAATCATCGCTGACTTGGGCCAGGCCTTCGGCCTCTACGATCTCGGCTGGTGACTTGCCGCTTTTCTCCACTTTTTTCAACAGCTTCTTGCCGATGGCGTTGTTGATTGCCTTGGCATCGACCAGTTTGAGGATTTCGGCCAGGTGCTCGGGGCGCAAGCGCAGTTGGCTGGCGGGAATGTTGGCGTCGTTGAGCATGCGCATCACGTCATTCATTAGCCAGTTGGAGACCTGCTTGGCATCGCCGCCGTAAGCCTGGGCGGCAGCTTCGAAATATTCTGAAAGACTGCGCTCGCTGGTCAGCACCTCGGCGTCATATTCCGGCAGGGCATAAGTGTCCATGAAGCGTTGGCGGCGAGCCAGGGGCAGTTCGGGAAAATCGGCCAGGATGCGTTCTTTCCAGTCATCATCCAGATGGACGGGCAGCAGGTCGGGTTCACGGAAGTAGCGGTAATCGGCTTCGGTCTCTTTGGAGCGCATCTTGTGCAGGGATTTGCGGTTATCGTCCCAGTCAAGGGTCCAGGGCTTGATCTCGCCACCGGATTCGACTTCACGGATTTGACGCTCGGTTTCGACCAGAATAGCGGAGCGTACGGCATCGATCGAGTTGACATTCTTGATCTCGGTTTTGGTATTGAGCTCAGCACTGCCTTTGGGGCGGATGGACACGTTGGCATCGCAGCGCAGGTGGCCTTTTTCCATATCGGCTTCGGAAATACCGAGCCAGCGCAAGAGCTGACGCAGGCGGGTCAGGTATTGAGCGGCTTCATCAGCTGAGCGGATGTCGGGATTGGTGACCATTTCCACCAGCGGCACGCCGCAGCGGTTGAAGTCGATATAGCGTTTGCCTTTTTCGTTTTTGGTCTTGCCGGCGTCTTCTTCGAGGTGAAGTTTGTTGATCGTAACGCGGCGGGTGCGACCGTCCGGCATAGGCAGGTCAAGATAGCCGCCGACAGCGATAGGGCGGTCGTATTGTGTGATCTGATAGCCCTTGGGCAGGTCGGGGTAGAAATAATTCTTGCGGTCAAAGAAGGACAGCGATTGCGGTTCGGCGTGCATGGCAGTGGCCAGGATGACGGCTTTTTCGACTGCGGCTTCGTTGGGTACAGGCAGCACACCGGGCAGGCCGGTGCATACCGGGCAGATGTTGGTGTTGGGAGGCTGTTCCCAGGAATCAGCTTTGCAGGAACAGAAGATTTTGGTTTGGGTGTTGAGCTGGATGTGGGTTTCCAGGCCAATGACAACTTCGTATTCGGTCATGTGAAATCTCTTTTTTTGTGGCTTGTTTGCGGTACAGGGGAATTATACTGCATGTATTCAAGTTCAACGCGGAAACACTTATTCAGCACTAATTTTGCAGTGCTATCAAATGAATATCAAATGAATATAATAAAGGACAGGATGAGCGATTTGTCAAGGAAGGATGAGAGCAAGCAGTCGGGATTGGTTGGCGGTTTGGCCTGGGCGGCTATTGGGTCAGGATTAACCGTGATCTTCTTTGCTTTGCTCCCGTATACTACGCTGAAAACACTCGTCGACTGCATGGCCGCAGACGGTCAGGCCGAAGTCTTTACCACACTGCTGCATAGCGGTTTGCGCTGGCTCTTTGGGTTCGCTGGCATGCTGCTGGCGGCGGGGGGATTGGTGATGGTACTGCATCCGCAAACCCTGGCATGGATGAAAGCAGAAACGCGACAGGTTTGGCCTGATTTGAGGCGTCTGGCGAGGGATTGTAATCCGGCCCGGCTGCCTGCCGGTGAACGGTGGGCGCTGGCGGGGGTGATGGTCTTGTATGCGGCTTTGGCCATTACGTTCAGCTTGCGCATCCCGTTGCGCTACGATGAAGCCTATACCTATATGGAATTTGCCCGGCATTCTTTCTGGCAGGCGATTTCCGATTATCATGTCGTTAATAATCATCTTTTTCATACTTTGACAGCACATTTTTCGACCCGGTTGTTTGGCGGTGGACAGCTTGCTTTGCGGCTGCCGGCGCTGGTAGCTGGGCTGCTGCTGGTGCCTGGGTTGTATGCCCTCGGGCGGCGAGTCTACAATGAGGGGATTGGGCTGGCTGCTGCCGGGATGTTTTCGCTTTCACCTGTATTAATGCTATACGCAACGAGCGCCCGCGGTTATACATGGGTAATGCTATTTACGGTGTGGATGCTGCTGCTTGCGCTGCGCCTGCAAGAGGGCTGTGACCGGGCTGCCTGGCTGCTGTTGATCGTGTGCGGCGCATTGGGCGTATGGACGATCCCGGTGATGCTCTATCCGTTGGCGGTGGTCTACCTGTGGTTGTTCATTCAGGCCATTGTGCAACCGCCAGCGGGCATCCGCTTCCTGCGCCGCCTGGCGGGGCTGGTTTCCTCAGGCATGGCGATGGTGGCGCTGGCTCTCGTGCTGTACACGCCGGCCTTTGGTGAGGGCTGGCTGGCCGGGTTCCTGATGCGTAATTCAAAGAGTGCTCTTCCACCGGAGGTGTTTTACGCCAATTTGGGCGGGTGGATTCGGGCGCCATTTGAAGAATGGCTTGCTGGGTATCTTGTGCCAGTCGTGTGGCTGCTGTTGGCCGGATTGGTGTTCTCCCTGGTGTTGCACACTCGCTTGAGCCGCTGGCGTGTGCCTTTGCATATGGTTGCGGCGGCGGCCTTGTTTGTGATCCTGGCCATCCAGCGGCCGGAATCTTTAACCCGCATGTGGTCGTGGCTGGCGCCATTGTTCTTCCTGATGTGTATGGCTGGCCTGTCCGGCGGTCTGACGCTGCTGTTACAGAAGCGCGAGCAGTTGTTGAAGGTGTTACCGGTGGTTATGCTGGTTCTGGGGATCAGCACCAGCGGGCTGGCTTTGATGGACCAATATGATAATCTTATTCAGCCGCCCGGATATGACGTCCCGCAGGTGACAGTGTATTTGCAATCGGTTTTGACGCCTGATGATGTGGTGGTGGTGGCTCCCGGTACGGATGCGATCTATTGGCACACCTTTGATCAGGCAGGCATCCCGGAGACTGCCATCCGGGGGATCAAACAACGGCCGTTTCGCCGCGCATTGGTGATTGTTTATCCTGGGGGGCGCGAGACGCTGGAAGGCGTCCTGGAACAGGTCGGACCGGATGCAGTGTTTCTTGACCTCGAAACGGCGCTCGTGATGCAGCGCTTCCCGGAAGCGGAAGTGTATGCGGTGGAAGCAGTGCATGATCGCGTGGAGGAAGCTTTTCCGTGATGGGGGAGTAGATAAGGCGCAGACCGCATAGTTTGCGATAGAATAAGGGAAATCATTATTGTTAATAAAAAAGAGGAGCACCATGGCAGAACAATCAAAAGTGTATTTCACCAATTTGCGTACAAAACCGGGGTTTAATTTATTGGATAAGCTGGAAAAACTGATGCGCAAAGCCGGTGTAGAGTTGATTGATTTCAAGGAGCAATTTGTAGCAATCAAGATTCATTTTGGCGAACCGGGCAATCTGGCGTATATCCGCCCGAATTATGCGGCGCGGGTAGTCAAACTGGTGCGCGAGCTGGGCGGGCGACCGTTCCTGACTGATTCAAACACGCTGTATACCGGACGGCGGGCGAATGCGGTGGATCATCTGGAAAGTGCCATGGAGAATGGCTTCAACCGTATGGCGGTGGGCTGTGACGTGATCATTGCTGACGGCTTGAAGGGCACAGATTACCATGAGGTGGTCATTGAGCAAAAACACTGCCAGACAGCCAAGATCGGCGCCGCGATTGCGGATGCTGATATCGTTATTTCCATGAGCCATTTCAAAGGACATGAGATGACCGGCTTTGGGGGGGCGCTCAAGAATTTGGGAATGGGCAGCGGTTCGCGCGGCGGCAAGCTGGAGATGCATTCGGCTTCCAAACCGGTGATCAAGCCGGAGAATTGTATTGGCTGCCGGATGTGTGTTCGCAGTTGCCCGGAACAGGCGATTTCAATGAATGCTGACAAGAAAGCGGTCATTGATTATGACTTGTGCGTGGGCTGCGGCCAGTGTGTGGCAGTTTGCCAGTATGACTCGGCGCAGGTGAAGTGGGATGCGGCTGCTGACAGCGCTGCAGAGAAGATCGCCGAGTATACGTTGGCAGTGGTGCAGGGAAAGCCAAATTTCCATGTCAATTTTATTATGGATGTTTCTCCAGATTGTGACTGTTGGAGCAATAATGATGCAGCGATCGTGCCGAACCTGGGAATCATGGCTTCCTTCGACCCGGTGGCCCTGGACCGTGCTTCAGCGGATATGGTGAATCAGGCTGTGGCATTGCAAGGCTGCAGATTGCAGGAGAAACATTTCCATGAAGGCGATGACAAATTCGGTACGATTCATGGAGATGTGGATTGGACTGCCGGGTTGTCGTATGCCGAGGTGATCGGCCTGGGTTCGCAGGATTATGAGTTGATCGAGGTTTAAGGTTTTGATTTTTCGGTAGGGTGGGTTCACATATTGTGTAGGGGCGTTTTGCAAAACGCCCCTACATGCAAATCGCCCCTATTATGATTGGCGGGAAAATATGGAAGATTTTGTAGACTTCTTGCTGCGCGCTAAACGCGAGACCAACGCCGCGGGCGCTTTTCCGCGGGCCGGAGGAATCCCGTTCAGGGAATCTTACATAGCGTTGTCAGTGGGAGGGGATGTGATGCGCTTTACTGGCCGTGAGGAGATCCTGTAAGAGAATGTGTTAATATATGAGCTGGTTTTCTATGGGGGCAGGGTGGTGCATTCGGGGTAAATCAACCTTTGGAAATGCTTGAAACCAAGCCGCTAAGACTTTTGCAAGCGTATTTATTGTTGATTTGGGTTGAGCAATCCGGCATATTGTTCACACATTGCATCTACTGTATATGTACTTTTGATCGTGTTTTGTGCTGCTGTTCCCAGCCTGCGGCGCATTTCTTCATCGGATAGAAGTTGTTTGAGGGAAATTGCCAAAGATTCTGCATCTTCAACCTGAACCACCTCTCCATTTTCATGGTTGCGTACCACTTCCTGTATGCTTTCTATACCTGTGCCAATGACAGCAGCTCCCATTCCCATTGCTTCCAGTAAAACGAGTGGCAGGCCTTCCCACCTGGACGAAAGCCTGCTTGACTGACAAATCTCATAGAGTGCTGGTCTCAAATGGCATATAGACATCGATTTGAATAGAGAAAGTACGTTCTTTTCGCTCTTTTGCCTGTTTTCGAGAAGCCATTGCTGGTTCTGGGTC
>JAIOTF010000073.1 GCA_021107195.1 Anaerolineaceae bacterium
TGCTGCTTCGCGGCATCCCCCTTCACCCTTTGGGTATGATGTGACAAGGGGGACGAAAGGTGTGCTCAAATGGTGGGTGAAGTTGCTCTGCAAATCTCAGCCCTCTTTACGACAGGCTCAGGGCGCGGATTGAATTGCTTCTTGTAGTAATAAACCCTTTGGGAATTTTGATTAGTTTGGTTTGATGAGAATCCACAGGGCGGGGACAGGTTTACCCTTCGGGTATGATATCAAAACTTGTCCCTACGAAAAACCAATCAGGAAAAACATTGAAAACTCCAGGCAGTATCTGCTTTTTACCGAAATTAGAAGGGCTGGGTGGACCAGCCTCTTTTCAGGCCCGGCTGATGGCGGAGTTTCGCAGCCGGGGCATCGCTGTGCACCATGACCCGACTGCCTCGGATTGTACGGCTATCCTGCTCAGCGGCGGCACGCGGCACCTGGTTGCTCTGTGGCAGGCCAAACGGCGCGGGGTGCGCATTGTGCAGCGCCTGGCGCAAATGAACTGGATCCACCATGTGCACCGTACTGGATTGCATCATTATCTGCGTTCCGAGCGCAATAACCGCCTGCTGGCTTTCATCCGTCATAATTTGGCTGACCGTGTGGTCTATCAGAGTGACTTCGTAGAAGATATGTGGACGACAGCGTTCGGGAGGGTTAGTGCCCCCGGCGTAGTGATCCACAATGGCGTTGACCTGCAAGCCTATACGCCGCAGGGTCCACACCAGCGGCCGGTGGATCACCTGCGTTTGCTGGTGGTAGAAGGTCATCTGGGAGGCGGCAATGAACCGCATCTGAAAAATGCCATCCGTCTGGCGCAGGCGCTGGAAAGCAAGGTGGATCAGCGGGTGGAACTGATGATTGCAGGCGATGCACCGCAATCTCTGCAAGACCACTGGAATGAGAAGAGCCGGCTCTGGTTGACCTGGCTGGGGGCTGTGCCCCGTCAACGCGTCCCCGAGATTGACCGCTCGGCACATTTTCTGTATTCCAGTGAGCTGAATGCTGGTTGTCCTAACGCAGTCATTGAGGCCCTGGCCTGCGGGTTACCCGTGGTAGGCTATGCTACCGGAGCACTGCCGGAGTTGGTTCCGGGCCAGGCTGGGCGGGTTGTGCCTTATGGCAGTGACCACTGGAAGTTGGAGCCGCCGGATACGCCTGCTTTGGCAGCGGCCGCGCTGGAAGTGTTGGCTGACCAGGAAGCCTTTCGCCGCGGGGCGCGGGCACATGCTGAAGCGCAATTTGCTGTCAGCCGAATGGCCGATAGTTATCTCGACGTGTTATTGGGTTAATCCATGATGATGAAACGCGGTGTCGATTATATTGGTGTGGGGGTAGGGGCTTTGCTGGTCAACCAGTGCGGCGAGGTGTTCATGGCCCGGCGCGGCCCACAAGCCAAAAACGAACGCGGCTTTTGGGAATTCCCCGGCGGCTCGGTGGAGTTTGGCGAGCCGCTGGCAGAGGCCCTGCAGCGTGAGATGATGGAAGAGTTTGGCATCCAGATCGGGGTGGGAGAGCTGCTGGATGTGGCGGATCATATCCTGCCGGAAGAAAGCCAGCATTGGGTGTCGCCCACTTATTTATGCCGGATCGTATCAGGCGAACCACGCATCCTCGAACCCGAAAAATGCAGTCAAATCGGATGGTTTGCCCCACATGATGTCCCCGCACAGCTTTCACAGATCAGCCGGGTGAATTTGGAGCATTACCGCCAGTGGTTGGCTCAGTAGCAGTTGTTTAAAGAACGAAATGGGGGGAATTTGAATGTGTGTTATACTCTGTTAGCTGTGTAATCCAGTTACACAGTTTCTGAAAATATAAAACATTTGTGTTGTAGGGACTGGCCCAAACATCGTTTTGTTGATACAGATGGGTATGCCAGCCCTGTTTTTTTGTCTTTTTGGCGCTCTTTTGAACCTGTTCTAACCGGGTTCTTTCATTTGTGGTGCCAGTATGTTAAGCACACGCTGGCAGCGACGCCTATCTATTTCCAATCGCTTTTTTACCGCATATGATTTTCCGCGCTCACGTGAGAATTTTTCTCATGGTGTTGTTAACTGCACCATGAAATAAACTATTGGAGGTAATGTCTTTTGGCTTTTATAGAAATTCGTGATTTGTATAAAATTTTTGGACCAAAACCGTTAGAGGTGATCAAAGTCCTGGAAAAAGGGGGAACCAAAACAGGTATTTTGCAACGATCAAAACATACAGTTGCTTTACAGAATGTGTCTCTGTCGATTGAAAAAGGGGAGACGTTTGTCATCATGGGCTTGTCCGGCAGTGGAAAATCCACTCTGGTACGCTGCCTGAATCGTTTGATCGAGCCAACTGCTGGAAAGATATGGGTGGATGGCAAGAATATTCTGGCATTTGATGACCGCGAGTTGCAGGATTTTCGCCGGCATAAAATGAACATGGTTTTCCAACGCTTTGGCTTGCTGCCCCATCGCACTGTGCTGGAGAATGTGGCTTTTGGACTGGAGATCTGTGGAATTGATAGCGATGAACGCCTGACCAAAGCTACGGAGTGGATTGAAACTGTGGGACTTAAAGGCTGGGAGGAAAGTTCCCCGGCAGAGCTCAGCGGTGGTATGCAGCAGCGGGTGGGATTGGCACGAGCGTTGTGCAGCGACCCCGAGATCCTCTTGATGGATGAGCCATTCAGTGCATTAGATCCGCTCATTCGCCGTCAAATGCAAAATGAATTGATTGACCTGGCAGCCAGAATTAACAAAACGATCATTTTTATCACTCATGATTTAGATGAAGCCCTGCGTCTGGGCGATCGTATTGCCATTTTAAAAGATGGTCGTCTGGTACAGGTGGGGACGCCGGAAGACATCCTGCTTGATCCAGCCAATGACTATGTGGCTGAGTTTACCCGGGATGTGAATTTGAGCCGTATCCTCACCGCCGGAGCAGCGATGATCACACCGTACGCTATCGTTTCGGACCGCAATGGTCCCCGCGTGGCGATGGAAGCCATGCGCAAGGACAACCACTCCAGCGTATTTGTGGTCAATCGGCAAAATCAATTGCAGGGTCTGGTGACCATTGATCAGGCAGTGGCAGCCAGCAAGCAGAATGTGAAGCTGCTCAGTGAAATTGAATTGCAGGAGGTCAATACGACCGATCCCGAAACACCGCTTGAGGATCTATTTCCCATGCTGGCAGATATGAAATGGCCGGTGGCGGTGATCAATGAAAAAAATACCCTGTTGGGGATAGTCCCGCGGGTAGCTATTCTGGAAGCGCTTTCCAGACAGAATAGTGTTGAAGACGTTGTGTGAATTTCATCTATTTTTACTGTATTTTAATTCGTAAATGTGCGGATGAAATCAAATATAGAAAGGGAGTAAAAATGTTTTTGAAAAAGAAATCGATATTGTTTTTAAGTGCTTTGATCCTGGTATTGGTAGTCAGTGCATGCCAACCAGCAGCCATAGAAGCTCCGGTTGCTGAAGATTCTACATCAGCGGAAGAAGGAGCCACAGCTGAATCTGCAGAAGAATCTGCTGCTGATGGCCCAAAAGAGACAATCATCTTTGCTGATACGCAATGGCAATCCCTGTGGATCAACAATGAGATCGCTATGTTTATTATTGAAAATGGGTATCAATATCCCGTAGAAGTGGTTACAGTCACCACCTCGGTCATGCAGCAGGCGATGGTGGACGATGAAATCCAGGTCATCATGGAAGTTTGGTGGTCGAATATTGAGGATTGGTGGAATACAGAACGCGATGCGGGCACCATCGTTGAGTTGGGCGATATTTTTGAAAGTTCAGCTCAGGGCTTTTATGTGCCTCGTTATGTGATTGAAGGCGATCCCGAACGCGGTATTGAGCCGATGGCTCCTGACCTGAAGTCCGTTGATGATCTGCCCAAATACAAAGATATCTTTGCTGACCCGGAAGACCCGGAGAAGGGTGTTTTGATAAGCTGTGTTACCGGCTGGAACTGTGCTGAAGTGATTCGTATTAAAACTTATGCTTACGGCCTTGACGATACCTTCAATCTCGCCGAGCCTGGATCGTCTGGCGCATTAGATGCTGCTATCGCTGGCCCTTACAAAAAGGGTGAAGCCGTTGTTTCGTACTATTGGGAGCCGACCTGGCTGTTAGGTGTTTACGATATGGTGATGCTCGAAGAACCTGCTTACA
>JAIOTF010000317.1 GCA_021107195.1 Anaerolineaceae bacterium
ATATGCAGCCCAATTTCGAACACGGTATAATTTCTTTGGGCAAGAGCGTGGTTTTTTCTTATTGTTTGTCATAAACTAAGAATACCCGCTCTTTGCCCTCTTTGTCTAGCTTTTATGCACCAACGCCATGACGAACTGGTCAACAAAGCTGTACACCAGTTCCAGCACGGTATCTATTCGTGAGAACCTGGCGATGTCAACCCTGCATACTAAGCAGCCGTGCCCCGAGCCTGTCGAAGGGGACAGGTGCAAGCTCAGCCCGCGCTACCAGATCTTGCAATGACAAACCCTTGGGCTCCTCGCCTGAAAAATTTTACCTGCACAGTATACCGAATGGTATCCGATAAGGAGTACAACGATGAAAAACTGGGCTGAAGAAAGTATTTTTTACCATATTTACCCCCTGGGGCTGACCGGCGCGCCGGAACGCAACGATTTTCACAACGAGCCTGTCCCCCGGCTGGAACAATTATTCGGCTGGCTGGACCACATCCAATGGCTGGGCGCCAATGCCATCTACCTGGGGCCGGTGTTTGAATCTACTGCCCACGGTTACGACACTGTCGATTATTTCCACGTTGACCGCCGCCTGGGCACTGACGAGACCCTGGCCGCCTTCGCTGACGAAGTGCACCGCCGCGGCATGCGCCTGGTGCTGGATGGGGTATTCAACCATGTGGGGCGCAACTTCTGGGCTTTCCACGATGTGCGGGAGCATGGGGAACAATCCCCTTACTGCGACTGGTTCCACAACCTGCACTTCGGCGAGCAAAGCCCGCGCGGTGACCCCTTCACCTACGAAGGCTGGGCCGGATATGATGACCTGGTCAAGCTCAACCTGCACAACCCGGCCGTGGTGGAACACCTTCTGCAAGCAGTTACTGTCTGGATCGAACGTTACCAGATCGACGGCCTCCGCCTGGACGCAGCCGATGCGGTCAACATGGACTTTCTGCGCACCCTGGCCGCTCACTGCCGCCAGCAGCGCCCCGACTTCTGGCTGATGGGCGAGATCGTATTTGGCGACTACCGCCAGTGGGCCAACCCGGAGACCCTCGACTCGGTCACCAATTACGAGTGCTACAAAGCGCTGTACTCCAGCCACAACGACCACAACTATTTCGAGCTCGCCTACGCCCTGAATCGCCAGTTTGGCGAAAGGGGCATTTACCGCGACCTGGCACTCTATAATTTTGTCGATAACCACGACGTCAATCGCCTGGCGAGCACCCTCCAGGAATCGGCCCACCTCTACCCGCTGCATATCCTGCTCTTCAGCATACCCGGTATGCCTTCAATATATTATGGCAGCGAGTGGGGACAGCCAGGTCAGCGCAGCGAGTTCAGCGATGCCGACCTGCGGCCAGCCCTGAAAGCCGAAGAAATCAGCCAGCAGCCACCGCAGTCCGGCCTGGCGCCGGTCATCCACCATCTGTCAGCCCTGTGGCGCGGTTCGCAGGCCCTGCAGCATGGCACCTACCGGGAGGTGCAGGTGCAGCACGAGCAATTGGCCTTCCTGCGCCAGACACCTGATGAAACTCTTCTGGTCATGGTCAACAGCGCCGACCAGCCTGCCGGGATCCGCTGTACTCTATCCGGCCGCTGGGAAGATATACTCAATCCCGGGAATGCTTTCGAGGCAGAAGGCGGCACGCTGCAAATCGAGATACCCGCCTGGTGGGGGCGGGTCCTGCGCAAGGCCAAATAACAGCCGGAATCAGGAAGAAATACACACTCTTTTTATGACTGTTTTTCTTACATATTCTCAGGTTCCCAGTATAATTGACAGTCCGAAAAGGACAGTTTCTCCTTTTCTTCTCCAAATAAAGAGCCAGGGCGGCATCCCTGGCTCTAAAAGTTTAATCACAGAATCCGTAGTGGCGCAGCATGCTGCGCCACTACGGTTCGCTTTTTGACTCTTTCCTCCCATTTCTCTATAATTTAAACACCGATTTGCGCCTGCTGGTATACATACTGCACCGTATACGTACTGCACATTGCTTAGGCTCATTACAAACCGGACTGGAGGAAACCATGTCCCTGCAACGGATATTTTCCCTGTTCATCGTCCTGCTGATACTGGCCGCCGCGGGATGCGGGGGGCAAGTGCCCTCTGCCGGTGATGCCACCCTGACTATCGACAGGCTGGCAGTGCTGCCGCATGAAGCAGAAACTGCGCCATTGATGGTCATCATGCACGGCCATACAGATAATAGCTGCTTCACGGTCATCAGCGAAGAGATCACACAAAACGAAGATCAGGTTGAGATTGTGCCGCGCACCCAATTCACGGCAAGCGGGGATTGCCAGACCGGTGAATTCCCCTTTGAACGGATCATCAGTCTCGATTTGAGCACCCTGCCAGATGGGCCATTAACCATACGATCAGGAGCGGCGCGAGTACAATACATGCCCGCCGGTGCTGAACCTGAAGCGCAGCCCACCCCCGCCACACCATCAGAAGAACCAGCGGCAGCGCCAACCGCCGCGGAGGCTGAACCAACCGCTGCCCCTGAACCCACCAGTGCCCCCGCCAGCCAGACCGCACCGCAGAAAGACTGCATCAACAAAGCCGCCTATTACGATGACATCACCATCCCGGATGGCACATCTTTCGACCCGGGCGAGGAATTCACCAAGACCTGGCGGGTGCGCAACGAAGGCTCTTGCACCTGGGCGGCGGAGTACAGCCTGATCTATGACAATGGCGACCTGATGGGTGCAGAGACGAGCAACCCAATTCCCGCTGCCGCCCCCGGTGACATCATTGACATCTCCATGGATATGACCGCCCCCTCACGGGCAGGGGCCTACACCGGCAACTGGCAGTTCAAGGCTGATAACGACGAGACCTTCGGCCTGGGATCTACCGGCGAAGGATTGTTGTGGGTCAAGATTGGTGTAAGAAATACCGGCGGCGGACAGACCACCACCGGTACTTCGGGAAGCTGTGCCTATGAAAAGCAAGGAGATGTTGAAGCACAGGTGCTGAGTCTGATCAACAACGCCCGCAGCCAGCGGGGGCTGAAAACACTCGCCCTGAACAGCCTGCTTTCCAAAGCCGCGCTCAATCACAGCGCAGACATGGCCTGCCAGGACTTTGTAGGACACAATGGGTCGGATGGCTCAACCTGGTATACCCGCATTGAAGACCTGGGGCTGGCCTACACCAGCGCCAGCGAAAACATCTATGTCGGTAATCCATCCTTCGGCGGCACCCCGCAGGGGGCCTTCGAGTGGTGGATGAACAGCCAGGTGCACCGCGACAATATTCTTGACTCTTCTTTCACCAGGATTGGCGTTGGCTGTGTTTACAGCGCAGCCAGCTCCTATGGCGGCTACTATACACTTGTTTTCAGCCGTCCATGATCGCTGCTTTGCATGTATAATTATTACCGGGATATTACCCTATATAATGAAAGGGACATAACCTGCCGCAGGCTCATCACGCATACAAAGTGGGTTCAACCAATAAAGGGGTTTTTGGTATGAAAAAATTGATCAAATGGTTTCAAGATCATGCCAATCGTTACACGGTCTTTGGGGGACTGATAGGACTCGCGTTTGTTCTACTCAATTTCTTGCTGTTCAAATCCAGTCTGAGCGAAAAAGTCACTTTTAATCTGCTCTGGCAGGAGATCAAGCAGCGGCCTATCCATATTATCATTTTATTATCGCCAGTGATCCTGAGCAGTGTGATGCGCCTGTTGGGCAAACCGGTGGCCAAAGCCCTGCAGCAAGCAAATGCAATTATCCGGGAAAACCAGACCCTGCGCACTGAAAACACCGATTTCGATCAACTGGAAAAAGTTATCAGCCGCGGCAAGAAAGAATGGGAAACCATTTTCGACACGGTGCAAAACTCAATCCTTGTCGTGAAACAGGACGGTACGGTGTCCCGCGCCAATCTGGCCGCAGTGCGCTGGTTGGGCACAACCTTCCAGGGTGTGATCAACAAACCTATTGAAGAGCTCCTCTTTGGAGACTTCTCCAGTAACCGCAATATGTCTTTGCTGCGTGGCGAAACCCGCCTGCCCGGTAAAGAGGGCTGGTATGACATCTCCCAGTATTCGGTCAAGATCGAAGGGGACGAGGTCACCAGCACAATTTACACCATCCACGATATCACTGACCGAAAAAAAGCAGAGGCAACCATCCGCCAGCAAAAGGAATATGTCGAAGCGCTGGTCAAATACAATCCGGTGGCCATTACGACCATGGACTTGCAACAAAATGTACTCTCGTGCAACCCTGCTTTTGAAAAACTATTCGGCTACTCACAGCAGGAATTGATCGAGAAAGGACCTGACCTGCTGTTCAGCGATGACCCCAGCGGAACTGCTGAAGCACTTGCGTACACGCGCAAGATCCTTGATGGAAACACGGTGAAATACATCGGCCAGCGCACACGCAAGGACGGTACAATGGCGGATGTCGAAATGTTAGGCGTGCCTGTGCTGGTGGAAAACGAAATGGTCGGTGTTCTGGAACTATATCTGGATATTACTGAACTGGTTTCCGCCCGCCGCAAAGCCGAATCCGCTAATCAGGCCAAGAGCGAGTTTCTGGCGAACATGAGCCACGAGATCCGCACCCCGATGACCGGCATCATCGGCATGATCAACCTGACGCTGGACACCGAACTGAACGATGAACAATATCATTTCCTGCTCAATGCCAGAGAAAGCTCGCAGGCTTTGATGCGCCTGCTGAATGATATTCTCGACTTCTCCCGCATTCGCGCTGGACGGTTAACCCTTGAAACGATTGAATTTGACCTACGCTCAGTGGTCGAGAACGTGATCCATACCCTCTCCAGCCATGCGGAATCGAAAGGGCTGGAGATCGCAGGATTGGTGGCGCCAGGTACGCCGACCCTGCTCAAAGGAGACCCTGGCCGCCTGCGACAGGTGCTTTTCAATCTCACAGAAAATGCGATCAAATTCACCCCGGCTGGCGAAATTTCCATCCTGGCGGAAATGAAACAAGAAACCGCTGATAATGTCACGGTCCGCTTTGCCGTCAAGGATACCGGGATCGGCATCTCGCAAGAACGACAGGACGCCATTTTTGAACGATTCATTCAGGCAGATGGCTCTACGACCCGAAAATACGGCGGGACCGGACTGGGATTGTCCATTTCCAGGCAGTTGGTAGATCTGATGGGGGGAGAAATCAAGATCCAAAGCCAGATGAATCAAGGCAGCACTTTTTATTTCACCGCCGTGTTTGAAAAGCAAGCCAAACACGCTTTAATATCAAAACAATTCCCGAAAAAACTGCAAGGGATTCGCATATTGGTGACGGACGATAGTGCCGCCAACCGTCATTTCATCTCACGTATGCTTGAGACCTTTGGCGCACAGGTAACCGCCATGCCCAGCAGCAGCCAGGCGATCGAGGCCATCCAAAAGGCGTCTGCAGAAAAAAAGCCTTACCGTTTGCTCGTCCTGGATATGCAAATGCCGGAGTTGGAAAGCCGAACCGTCCTGAAGGCAATAAGCAATAACCCCAACCTGCATGATTTACGCATCTTGTTGATGACCTCGCTGGCACAGCGGCTCGGCACCGGGCGGCTGCGGGAATTCGGTGTAGACAGTTACATTCTGAAACCCATCACCCAAAACATATTATACGATTCGATCATGAGCATTTTTGGGCTCAAGGAAGTGTGGAAACCCCTTACCGCACGCCTGCCATCCGGCACTAAAGTACTATCAGAATTACAGCGGCGGCGCATCCGCATCCTGGTCGCGGAAGATAATCATATCAACCGCCAACTGGTTGTCTCCATGTTTACAAAACAAGGCTACCAATTGGTAGCCGTTGAAAACGGCAAGCTGGCCGTAGAACGGTTAGAGAAAGAACATTTTGATCTGGTGTTGATGGATGTGCAGATGCCGGAAATGGACGGGTTTGATGCAACCCGCAAGATACGGTTGACACCTGGCCCAAATCAAAGAATCCCGATCATTGCCTTGACTGCCCATGCCATGGCTGGTGATGAACAACGCTGCCTGGCAGCAGGCATGGATGGCTATCTGCCCAAACCGCTTGACCCTGAGGCTACATTCAATTTGATCGACAAACTGGCCCGCGGTGATATTCGCGAAGGTGAGCCGATCAGACCAGAAATCATGAAGCCGCCCAGCAGGCCTACCCCCGTGAAACACTCTGAAGAACCTGTCGAGCTGGAGAAGGCCCTGCCGCGATTCAGCAACGATATGAGTTTTTTCACCGATCTATTGGGCGTATTCCTGGAATCTACGCAGGAGAAGCTCGAGGAATTCAAGGATTCAATTTACAATAAGAATTATGATATTTTGGCCGTTCGTGCGCACAACATGCATGGTGTCGCCAAGAACTTCAGTGCAACTCGACTGGCAACTGCAAGCCAAAAATTGTTTGATGCAGCAAGCGCCAAACAGAACACAGCCATCGAGGGCCTGGTTGACCAGGTTGAAGATGCCATTAATGAATTGAAAGCATACCATGCCTCGCTGCTGAAAGATATATAATATGGCCGTAGTAAAATAGCATCCTTAGAAAAGGGAAAGCAAATGCCCATCCATATTCTCGCCATTGACGATGAACCCATTTATCATAAAATGATCGCCCATGCCCTTGAACCGGCTGGCTATAAGCTCACCTTTGCCAACAATGGCAGCCTTGGACTAGCGACTGCAACCGCTCTCAAGCCCGACCTGATCATCACCGACGTGTTGATGCCGGACATCAATGGTTATGAAGTGGTAAAACGACTGCGGCGTGAACCAGGTTTTGCCCATACCCCGATCCTGATGCTCACCTGCCAAACCGAGATGAGCGAAAAACTGAATGCGTTTGAAGCCGGTGCAGACGATTACATGACCAAGCCTTTCGACCCTGGCGAGCTGGTTGCGCGGGTCACGGTTTGGGTACGGCGGCTGGAAGAAATCAGAAATTCCGAAGAACTGGAAAAAGATGAAACGGATAAAGCGCAGATCATCGCCTTCCACAGTTTGCGGGGCGGCATCGGCTGTTCAAGTCTGGCGGTCAACACCGCCATGGCAATGAGCGAATTATGGAAATTGCCAACACTGCTGGTTGACGGGGTGCTCACCGCGGGGCAGATCGCTTTGATGCTGAACGCCTCGTTGAAACGTACCTGGGCTGATATTGCCGGCCTGACCCCGGAAGAATTGGACTATGATGCATTAAGGTCCATCGTCAGCATGCACAATTCAGGCATCCATTTCATCGCCGGGCCGTCCACTCCGATTTCGGCAGAAATGGTTTCCGGAGAAATCGTCGATACCGCAATCCGTTTGATGCGTCCCTACTATGAATACATCATTCTCGATCTGCCGCATGATTTCAGTGAAATAACTTTGTTCATGCTGGACCAGGCAGACCTCATTATTGTTCCCATGGCGCCCGAGATGGCTTCCATCCGGGCGGCAGATGCGGCCCTCGGCGTTTATAAGAAGCTGGGCTACCCCGCAACCAAAACCAAAATGGTATTGAACAAAACCATTGATGTATCCGTCCTGGATCAGAGGAAAATCGAAAAAGCGCTCAAGATCGAATTTGAGGCAGTCATTCCGTATACACCTGGGCCATTCACGCGCGCCATCAATATTGGCCAGGCAGTTTTCCACAATACGCCCAACACCGACGTTTCGCAGATTCTGGAAGACCTGGCCTACAGCACCAGCAAGGAAAGCCATCGCACCATCACACCGGAAGAGCCTACTTCCACATGGCAGAAGGTCCATGCCCGGGCGATGAGAAACATGCCCATTGAAGCAGAAAAAGAAGAACCCGACCTGCCATTCTAACCGACCTCAATCAACCATCAAAAAGCCTCTCGCAAGAGGCTTTTTGATGATGAAAACCGCTCACTGCTCTGCATGATATTCGACAAACCCAGTGACCAGTTTGATTATTGTAGCTAACACCAACCCTTTTTCATTTTCCTGCATTTAACCAAAGTTGATTCCCGTCTGTGATCAGCTCCAACCACAAATGGGGCTGCAAATCCAGCCAGGGCAGCTCATCCGGCGCACCGGCCACCGGCTCGGTGAAGATGATCGCACTTGGGTTCAATTGCTGCCACTCAGAGGAAGACTGCGTCTCCAAATCGGATGCGGAAAGCAAGATCACACCTACTGATTGCATGCTCTCCTGCAATTGCAAAGTATACAAAGATACTCCGCCCGGAATAAGCATGCGAAATGCACCCTGCTCGATGAGCAAAGCTGTGCCTTTGGAGGTTACAGACAGGATTCGTAACGAAGTATCCTCCCCCAATAAGATGCTCTCTCCCGCAGCCAGGTCATGCACAGGCAGTCCTTCCCCGACAAACGTATCAACCAGCCGCCGCCCAACCTGCCATTGCTCCAGATCACCGCTTATATAAACTGCCTGCGCTGGAAAGCGCTGCAGGGTCTCTGGCAGTCCCTCCAACGAGGAGGCTGAGCCGGGGACAAGCAGTAATCCATCCAAAGTGCGCTGCTGAAAAGGCAGCCGCCGCCCAAGGGCATCGCTGATCTGGCTGGAACGTGCGCCACCATTGATCAACAGACAGCCTCCCTGCGCTCCTTGCACCAAGATCGCAGGGCCTTCATCAACACCTAATACCAGGACATGCAGCCGGCCATCTGGTGCGGCAAGCACAGACTGCCAGGTAACGGCTGCCGCCAGTACCAGGATCAAAGAAGCCGCAGTCCAACTCAGTGAAAGTCGTTTGGAAATCGAGATTTTCTTCCAGCCGAGGGTTAGTCCCAGAAGGAGAAGGTAAAATCCCGCCACACCCCAGGCAGACACCCGCCCCAAACCAAGCGAGCCCTGCGGCAGCCTTGCCAGCATCTCTACCATACGAATAGTGTACGCCAACAAGGGCCAGGTCAGACCAACTGCCAGATGGCCCAACCATGGGAAAACCAAACCAATCAACACCGCCAGCCCGCCGAAAATCATTACCAGCGGCTGGGGCGGCAGGATGAGCGGGTTAGCCAGCAGTGAACTCAGCGAAACCCGATGGAAATGCCAGGCAATGATCGGTAAGGTGGTGACCTGTGCAGCCAGGGTAAAGAGAAAATACTCGCTGATCGGCGCGGCCACCCGTTTGGCCGTCTCTTCCGAAAGCCAGCGCCCCGCCAGACGCTCACAAACCGTCTGCAAAGGGTCAGCATACAACACCAGCCCCAGAGTGGCGGCAAAAGAAAGCTGGAAACCTGCGTCCCAGAGCAAATCGGGATTGAACACGCACATCACCGCCGCGGTGAAAGCCAAAGAATTGGCACCAGACTGCCGGCGGCCAAACATCCTGCCAAACAAGCCCACACCACCCATAACGGCCGCCCGAACAACTGCCGGTTGTGCGCCAACGAGTACGGTGTAAAAAGTGATCCCCGCCAGTGCCACCCAGGGTGCCCAGCGCCTGGGAAAAAAGCGCATCGAAAGACTGATGAACAATCCGGCCAGGATGGCAATGTTGAAACCGGAAATGGCAATAATGTGCGTGGTGCCGGTTTTCTGAAAAGCATCTTCCACATTAGCTGGAATATCAGTTTCAATACCCAGCAAAATACCGGCCAAAAGGGATGCCTCAGGCTGCGGCAGAGAACGGTTGATAAAGGCATAGGCGCGGTCACGCAGGCCAAAGGTCAGTTTTAATACAAAGCTGCCCCGTCCACTGCCCAGTTTTTTGAGTTGGGGATAGCCAAAATAGGTATACACCCCCTGTCGTGCCAGGTAATCCCGGTAAGAAAATTCCTCGTTCTCTGCCGGAGTCACCGGCAGACCAGTCAACAGCACTTCATCGCCATACTGCCAACCGCCGCCGGTACGCACCATAGCGATCAATTTGCCATCTACTGCTGTGAAAGTATTTGGAGATGAATCATTCTCAAGCAGAGAAATCTCTTCGGCTGTGATCTCCAACAAGTCGATTCGGTCTCGTGAGTCAGGCGGCGCTGAAATCCAACCCCGCACGCGGGCAGTGCCCTGATCGTTGTAAGAGGCCAGATCGGCGGCTGTCCAGGAAGGAATACTGACCTGGTAACGCAACGCACCGGCCATTGCTGCTGCCAGCAAGAAACCTGCCGACACAGGGCTGATCTGCCGCCAGTACGCTGAAAACCTGCTGGCCGCCGGCCTGCTGCGCTCAACCCATCCTGCCCCAATCCCCAGCAGGAAGAAAACAAGCACAACCAGCCAGCCCAAGCTGCAAGTGCTGCCAATAATGATACCCGCCATGAATGCTACAGACAGCCAAAGCAGCGGCATGCTTCACCCCATAATAATCTCTTATGACTTAGGTTTTTTTAACCAGAATCCCGGAAACAACATTGGTACTCGTTTTTGGTATTCGGCATATTCCTCTCCGAAATTCTTAAGCAGCCTCTTCTCTTCCTGCAAAACACCAATTGTGATGGCAATCGTTATGCCGATATTGAATGCCAAAATATTCCATGTCATCACCGGCATCAGCCACACAAACAGCAGCGCACACACATAAAGCGGGTGCCGAACCCAGTAATACATACCGCTGATGACAAGAGTCGGTGGCTCTTCCTTTTCCGGACAAAATAGCCGCCGGATACCCGTCAAATCCCAAATATCTGTTTGATTCAAACTGGCCAGAGCACCCGCAAAACACAACACCTGCACCGGTATCGTTAACAACACCCACGGCAGGCCTAAATGATAAATCTTGACATCCGGCAATGTGTCTACCAGATAAATCAAACCGAGTCCTCCGATTATGATTACAAGCGTCAAAAACAATCGGTATGCCTGGTATATCTTTTCCCCTAACACCCGTTTCGCCAGCTTTCTCGTACGCCACGAAGCCAGACCGGAACGGATCACCCCATACACAGCGACGGCCAGTAATACCCACCAAAACCCTGTGCGCACTATTTCACCTCCTTTCAATTGCACAAATTTGCTATGGTATGATTCTATTTTAGAGACTATGCAAAAAAAAGTCAAATCCCAATTAAAATTGATAAACTAATGAACAATTCTGAGCCTGTTATGAAAAAGCCCATTGATCTGTGGTTGAAATTGATGATTGAACCGGTATTTCAGCGAAAAAACAAGAATCGCTGGAACGATCAACAAGGTCACGTATGAAATTGAAACTTTTTTTTCAGCGCATTGTTCACCGCGCGTGGTTCTATCCTGCCTTCCTGCTGTTGGTCATGTTCATTACCTATGATCTGCAAATCTTCAAGCTCGGTTTTTTCTGGGATGACTGGCAGATTGTGTTTCTTTCGAAATTGGACAGCCCTGCCGCTTACTGGAATCACTTCGCCTACGACCGGCCGTTGTCGGTGTGGACCTATCTGATCACTGTGCCGCTGCTGGGGATGCGTCCCCTATTATGGCATCTGCTCACACTGTTGGTACGCTGGCTGAGCGTGCTGGGCTTTTGCTGGGCGTTTCGCGGCCTGTGGCCGTCGCATGTCCAGCAAGTCCGCTGGATGGGGCTGCTGCTGGCGATCTATCCGGGTTTCAGCCAGCAGCCAGTGTCGGTGGCATACAGCCAGCATTTCATCAGCTACGCTTTGTTCACTTTTTCACTCGGATTTATGATCTGGTCGATCAAACGGCCACAGCGCTATTGGCACTATACAACAGCAGGGGCACTCTTCTCACTGGTGCAGCTTTTGACCATGGAGTATTTCTTCGGACTGGAGCTGATCCGGCCATTCCTCCTGTGGATGATGGTGCGCAAAAAAGGCGAGAAACTATCCGGCACAGCCTGGAAAGTACTGAGATATTGGCTGCCCTATCTGCTGCCGCTGTTAGTCTTTGCCCTGACCCGCTTTGTTTTCTCCGACCAGCTTTTCCCGCTGCTGGAAGCCAACCCACCCCTGCTGCTGATGCGGATGAAGAGCCAGCCTTTAACCGAACTGCGCAACCTGCTGGAAATCGCCATCAAAGACAGCATCAATGTAGGTTTGTTCGCCTGGCTGCATCCAGTCCGGCCTGAGAACATCAATCTGAGCAGCACAGCCAGCCTGTTCTCTTGGGTGCTGGGGGCATTTATGGCAGCGATGATCGGATGGACATTCCTTCTGAGTGTACCATTGGAAACAGACAGAGAAGAAACCAACCAGAAAACTTTTATCATGCAGGGCTGCATTTTGGGGCTGGCCGCCATGTTATTCGGCGGGCTGCCGAAGCAGAAGCGGGCGGGTTCAGCCCGCGCAACGGCACTGAGTGGATCCCTTTCATTGAAGCATACGCCCGTCAGGGAAACTGGGAAGCAGCCCAACAGCGCACAATCGATGCCGCACAGCTCACCGCAGAGATGGAACCAGCTTTGTGTGCCACCTGGGAACGCATTCAGAATGCGACAGCCGACAGCCCTGAACGTGAGGCGGCTCTGACCGCCATGCAATCTGTGCTGCAATGCAAGCCAAACACACCTTAAAGGGAGGAAAGAACCATATGCAGCGAACAATCATCTCTCCGGAATCTTTGGGCATAGTACGTGCCCAGGTGCTGGAATTCTTTGAAAAACAAAGTTACAAATTGACCAGCCTGGACCCCAATACGCTGACCTTCGAGCGCAGCAGTACCCCGTCAGCAACAGCCCAGGTTCTGCTCTCCACCGTCGAGCAACAGACCAAGCTGCGACTCAACTGGCATTTAACTGAAAAAGACCCAAAAAACTCCACTGACGAAAAATCCATCGAGAGAGAATTGGAAGGCCTGCTGGCAGCCATTCAGGGAGAGGTCAACGAAAACGAACCGCCAACGGATTTTTTTGAAAAGCCAACTGTTGACGTGCAAATCGTTAACGCCATCCTGCGCACTGAAGCGCTGTTCCGGTCCGGCGCGGATTGGTTCTTCTGGATTGCAGGGCTTTCTGTGGTCAATTCCATCCTCTTTCGGGTAAGGGACGGCAACCTGAACTTTATGTTTGGGTTGGGATTCACCCAGATCGTGGATGCAGTAGGTGCGATGATCGTAGATCAAGCCCTATATCACAACGCAAATGTAGTGTATGGACTCTCGATGGTGTTGGTATTGCTCATTTCCGGTCTGTTTGCCGCGTTAGGCATATTGGCGCGGAAAAGAAAAAAATGGGCCTTTATTGTCGGTATAACATTGTATTTGATCGATGGAGCGATCCTGCTGCTGGCAGAAGACTACATCAGCGCTGCTTTTCATGTATATGTGCTGATCAGTCTGTTTCGCGGGTACAAAGCCCTCAAAAATCTGTTGCACTTGGAACAGCTCCCTGATGAAAGATCATAGAGGATCCGGATTCCAGCAGTTGTCGGGTGCTGGTCGCGCAGTGACCGCAACTGTGCAAGATGCCCCCTCTGGCGATATAAAATCAAACCGCTCACTTCGCCACGCTCATATCATGCACGGCAGTGAGCGGTTTTCATAACAAAACCGGCCCCAATCATGAGGCCGGTTTAATTGTTTCTTCCAAAAACTCCTGTTCTATCTTTTTTTCAACAATTCCTTCAGCCGTGGATGGTCCGTATATACCCCCCGATAACGTTCAGGAAGCAGGGCCGCAATGCGGCACATCATCTCATCGGTGCTGGTCTGGAGGTCTTCATTGCGATTCTCGCGGGTCAGGGGCGGCAAAACAAAGGGCGCGCCAAAACGCATCTTGAGCCGCGGACGCTTCCACCAATTCTGTGCCACAGCTTCCGTGCCGATCAAGGCAACCGGCACCACCGGAACCTGGGCTTTGATCGCCAGCAAGATCGTACCCGGCTTGCCTTTGATCAATCCGCCGGTATCACTGCGCGTCCCTTCCGGGGCAATGCCCAATGCCTGCCCTGCATCCATCGCTTCGATGGCGGCACGAAAAGCTGTGAAATCCGCCCGGGTGCGGTCCAGCCAGATACCCCCGACTGCATTAATAAACCAGCGGATAAAAGGGTATTCGAGATATTTATCAGTGACCAGGCCTGTAAGGTCCAGGCGGTTGGGGGTCAACATCAACAATGGGATATCCCAGCGGCTCATGTGATTGGAGGCAACGATAATGCCGCCCTCAACAGGAACATGCTCGGCGCCTTCAATGGTGATCCTGAAAACCACGCGCATCAAAAAGCGCACGATCCGCTTGAGAAGCAAAGTCCTGCCAGTGTAAGTCACTTTCTTTGTTTTCATTTTCTTAATCCAAATTTATTCATCTGCCGCCAGTACCGGCGGTGTGTTGAGATCTTCCCATCCCAGGCTGCGGCTGCGCATCATAAAAAAGAAAAGCATGAATACCGCCAGAGCGCCGAGCACAAAGGGCGCAAATTGCCCCAGCTCAGAGAACAGGCCGGATGCACTGACTGTGGTTGACGGGTCTAAGAACGGTGAAAAGCCCATCAGCAATGCAAAGGCATTCCAGATCGCATGCAATGCCACTGCCCCCAGGTAAATAAGAATCGATCGCAAGACCCGCCTGTGGGTCCATGCAGAGGCAATTCCCCAGCCTACCAAAGCGGTGGTAAGCGTGTGGAGCAGACAGGTGCCAAGCCGTCCGAATACTACCGTAGGCCACAATTCTCCCAACGGGGTGGTCAGATTACCCAGGCTCTCAATAAGACCAAATATTGCGCCTGAGACCATACCCATCGCAAAGCCTTCACGCGGCGAGAGCTTGCGGGGAATCAGGAACCAGAGCGCCAGAGGCTTGAAAATCTCTTCGAGCAGGGGAATGACACCAGCCGCCATCACCAGCACGGCCGAGATAACCCCGGTCTTTTGCAAATAGGGCGTCAAGATGCGTTCCACGATTTCCGGATCGTTGGGAGCGTTCATAATGCGCAGGCTGAATTGCTCCAGGCTGGCGAGCACTGCCGGCTGGCCAATTGCCCAAACGAGAAATCCTGCCAATGCCAGACCAACAAACAAAATCTCGACGAAGATCATCACGGTTGGTGTAACCAGCAAACTGACACTGACCACAGACCATTCTGTGTTGGTGCGCTGCATGTTCAAAAAGCGCATGCCTGTTTCCACCAGCCACCAGAGGGGAATGATGATCAACAGAATCTGCAAAGGTGGAAGCAAGGCCCAAGCCAGGGTAGCTTGCTCCGCAAGCATCTTTCCCAACCAAAATAGCAGCGGCCAAAGGAGCAATGCAATAGTTGCGAATTTAAAACTCTGCCGGGGGCGCCAGGAAAGCGGCTGTTTGTCCAACAATCCCAGGATGACATTGACCAGCATCGGAATGAGCAGCAAACATAATACCCCCGCGTTCCACGACAAAGCCAGCAGAGAAAATGTTCCACCACTTTCCACTCCCTCTGAAAAAGCAGAGAGCAAACCAAAACCCAGGGTGGAAACGGCAGTGGTGAGAAGCATCAGCAAACCGATGCCGCCTAATAACAATTTGCCAACGGTATAGAACGTGATTTTGGCAGATCGGGTCACGAAGTTCCCTCGATGAGGATGGTTTCGATCACGTCGCCGGCTGGCAGTTCTCCCTCAAGACCAGGATCGCGTGCGGTCAGCTCCCGGACGACATCCATACCTTCTACCACCTGTCCAAAGATGGCATAGGCCCCATCCAACTGCGGCAGTGCCTTGTCAGTGATAAAGAACTGGCTGCCGTTGGTATTTGGGCCAGAATTTGCCATCGCCACCACACCAGGTTGGTCAAAACTCAAAAGACTGATCTCATCCGTAAAGACATACCCCGGGCCGCCCCAGCCATAGCCGCTGGGATCGCCAGCCTGGGCAATGAAACCGGGCAGCACACGGTGGAAAATGACATTGTCATACCAGCCCTTGTTTGCCAGGAAGACAAAATTATTGACAGCAAAGGGAGCCTTTTCAGGATAAAGTCGAATAACGATCTCACCTTTCTCAGTTACGATGGTAGCGTTGTACTGCTTCCCGGGGTCAATCACCTGCGGCGGGCAGGCATCATAAGCCTGCGCAGCCAGGGTTTCTTCCATTTTCAGATAATGGGCCAGCGCCTCTTGCAATGCCGCCGGGTCCGTCAGCGGAATGGAGGGATAGGCTGCCAATCGCTCCGGCCCAATCTCCTGTGCGGTCTGTTTATACGTTTCAACAATCAGCTTAAGGCTGTCCAGGTCCCAGTACCCCTTATATGCACCGCCATTGATGATGACAAAAGGCGTGCCTTCCAAAGCGGGGATTTCCTGCTCCTGCGCTGCTTCCAGCCATGCGGTGACCTGCGGGTCTTCCAAATCCTGCATGAACCGCTCAACATCCAGCCCCATAGACGCGGCCTGCGATTCCAGCCAGGTCTTGAATCTGCGGGCAGACATATCCGTCCATTCTGCCTGATTTTCAAAGAGAAGATTTTTCATCGCAAAGAAATTGTCTGGATCCTGCGCACCTGCCGCTTCGGTTGCCTGGGCAGATAAGATCGATTTGTCGTGGGATTTGAGGGGATAGTGACGAAAGACCAACTTCACATCGTCCGGGTAAGCAGCCTGCAACTCGAGCAGGTTGGCTTCCAGCTTTACACAGTAGGGACACTGAAAATCACTGTACTCGATGATGGTCACAATCGCATCCTGCGCACCAAAAACCCAATCAAATTCGTTGACTGGCTGATACAGGTCAAATGCGTTGAAAACTCCGACCACCTGGCAGGTGGCAGGACCATCATCGAGATCGCTGTTCTCGCCCAAAGCAGCAACGGTGGCGGCGTTTGAGAAAACTGCCGGCCCGGTCAAACCCGTTGCTGCCGGCGACCCACAGGCCGCCAGCAGCACGGAAACGATTAACATAAGGGTAATGCTACGCCAATGGCGCATTACACCATCCTTTTTCAATGGGTGCCAAAGGAACTTATTTTTCCTCAATGGTTACGGACAAGAGAAGGTCCGGGTCGGCCAGATCAGCGCCCTGCTGCGGATCACGCGGGGTCAATTTTTCAACCACATCCATTCCTTCAACAACATTGCCAAAGATGGTATATCCACCATCCAACTGGGGCAGCGCATCATAAGAGATGAAGAACTGACTGCCGTTTGACTCCGGGCCGCTGTTGGCCATGCCAACCACGCCAGGTCCTTCAAACAAAAGATCATTGATCTCATTGCCGAAAGCATAACCAGGGGAGCCGAGGCCTGTTCCGCTGGGGTCGCCGGTCTGTGCCACAAATCCAGGGATCACCCTGTGGAAAGGCACATTATTGAACCAGCCGTCATTGGCCAGGAACACAAAACTGTTGACCGTGGTCGGCGCCTTGTCGGGGAAAAGCTCAAGGACGATATCACCCTGAGTGGTCTTCAAGGTAGCAAAATACTGCTTGCTGCGGTCGATGGTTATTTCCGGGCAAGCCGTGTACGCGCGATCCTTCAGGTCAACATACTTGATAATGATATCGAAGATATCTGCGCTGCCAGCCAACGATAGCGGGTATTTTTTCACACCTTCATCACCATATTCAGCACGCAGGGCTTCGTAGGCATCAATCAAGGACTGCATATCCTCGGGAACAGCCAGGCTAACCTGCGGCAGGCTGTTGACAAAATCTTCGCCATATTCTTCTTTGGCCGCCTGAACGGCCTGGATCATAGCATAAATACTCTCGACATCGCGGGCACCCATGTAATAAAAACTATCGATCAAAACGGTCGGTGTACCCTGGATGCCAAGCTCAAGGGCGCCGTCGCGCAAGTTGTTGACAATAGTCGCGATCTCATCCGACTTCAGATCAGCGGTGAATTGCTCAACATCGAGATCCAATGCAGCGGCTTCGTCGAGTAATAATGCTTCAAACTCTTCAACAGAAAACTGTGACCACTCCGCCTGCTTTTCAAACAAACTATTCTTGAGCTCGTTGAATTTTGCAGGGTCCTGTTTGCCAGCCGCTTCCATGGCCTGAGCACCCAGTTGTGCTTTATCGTGAATGCTGACCAGCGGGAGATGGCGGAACACAATGCGAACTTCATCGCCATATTTCTCTGCCAATTCAGTAACAACCGGCTCAAACTGGGAGCAATACGAGCATTGCAATTCGCTATATTCAATCAGGCTGACTGGCGCATCCGCGTTGCCGTAAACATACTCGCCCTCTGAAACGATCGGGATCGGGGGAGCATCAGTCATATCCTCTGGCGGCAAGACAACACACTCGGCCGGGGTGACCGGACCACTGGGGACATCACCTTCTTCTACAGCGGGAAGGGCAGCGCCATCCACTGTCGAAACCGTCTCTGTGTTTTCTTCAACAGTTTCCTTTGCACATGCAGAAAGCAAGAGTGCTAATACCAATAAACCAAATAACCATTTGCGTTGTTTCATTTTTAACTACCTTTCATCAATATTTTACACGACACGGCGTGCATTATTGTTCAATGAGTGTCCTGGACGCAAGCCCAGGGCACATTTCATCCAGTATAACAGCATCCGGGATCATTCGTTGGGGATTTTCAGGAACTCTGCCACTGTCTGGCGCAGGCTGGATTGCACATCCCGGGGTATCTGACAGGCGTCGATCAGCCGCCAGCGCTGCGGTGCAGCGGACACCATTTCAAGATATCCCTTGCGGACGCGTTGATGAAATGCCAGAGCATAATCATCCAGGCGGTCCCATTCATCCCCCCCGCTGCGCCTTCGATTTAAACCTTCTTCCGCATCCAGGTCAAGATACAAGGTCAAATCCGGCCATAATCCCCCTGTAGCAAAGTCCAGCAATTGGCGCAAAAGCGCAAGGTCATACCCATGCCCATAGCCTTGGTACGCCAGGGTGGAATCAGCATAGCGGTCACTAAGTACGATCTTGCCCAGTGCCAGACTGGGGCGGATCAACTCTTCCACGAGTTGTGCCCGCGCCGAACAAAACAAGAGTATCTCGGTACGCGGATGCATCGATTTATTTTTCATGCTCTTCAACACATCTTTGACCTGATCACTGATAGCAGTTCCCCCTGGTTCCCGGGTGGTAACCACTTCACAGCCCTGATGACTTAAATAATCAGCAAGAAGGGGTATTTGGGATGTCTTGCCGCTGCCATCCGGACCTTCCAAGGTGATGAAAATACCCGGCATTGCCGTCTTGTTTGTCATGTAGTCTGCCTTTGTCTCAATCGCGATAGATGCGGACACGCCGGTTGGGTTCTTTGCCATAAGAATGGGAAACCAGGTTCGCCTGGCGCGCCATTTCATGCTGAATACGGCGAATAGAAGACGATGCAGGGGGCAAATCAATCCAACGCTGGCCATTAAGTACTGCTTCGATGGCTACTTGCGTCTCACGGATCAATTCCTCCTGCGGGCGGGTTGTCCCAGTGCCATTCTCAACGGTGAGATTGAATACCTCTACCAGGGCCTGTTCTATTTGCGTGGTGGTGTTCGAGCGTAAAATATAGATCGGCATACCGCTCTCTTCGGCATCCAGAATGGTGCGTTGGCGGTTGCGGTAATAGGTACGCAGGGTGAGCAACACATCCGCATCACGCGCATTCTTGACCAGCACCACTGGCACGCCCAATCGCCGGGACGCCTGATCCAGACGGTTGCGAGCCACACCATACGCAAACAGCCGTACGGGTTTGAGTATCGGCTTGCGCTGGCGGGAAGATGCAGATGGGCTATCCTTCGAGCGCACCTGATCAGAACCTCGTCCCGATTCCACCGGCCGGCGCAGTCCACTACCAGCGGCAGTTTCTTTGGAACCGCTGGTTGATTTGGATTTCTCGATCTTGATCTCACCGCTCTTGGTGCGGGTGCGCGCCTCGATCTGCGGCGAGTAGCCGCGCACCAGTGCATCGACAGCCTCGGTTACATCCAGATGCACAACGAAATAATCTCTTTCCTTGATCTCGATCAAAACATCGAATGTGGGCGGCGCCCGCCGCTCAAGAACGGTTTTCTGGGTGCCGCGGCGGCGCGCTTCTTCATCCGAGAGCGTTACCGCCTCAATCCCGCCGATCAAATCCGAAAGCGTAGGATTGATCAATAAATTTTCAAGCGAACGGCCGTGTGCTGTGCCAATCAACTGCACACCGCGTTCGGCGATGGTGCGTGCAGCCTTGGCTTCCAACTCGCGGCCGATCTCATCAATAATAATCACTTCTGGATTGTGATTCTCAACCGCTTCGATCATCACTTCATGCTGCAAGGATGGCTTGGGAACCTGCATACGGCGGGCACGTCCTACAGCAGGATGAGGTACATCACCGTCACCACCGATCTCGTTAGAGGTATCCACAATAACGACCCGCCTGGACTCTGCCAGGATGCGGGCAGCTTCACGCAAAATGGTGGTCTTGCCAATGCCGGGCTGCCCCAGGATCAGAATACTCTTGCCTGATTCCACCAGGTCTTGAATGATGTCCAGTGTGCCATATACCGCCCGGCCCACGCGGCAGGTCAGCCCGACAATGCTGTTATGTCGATTGCGCAATGCAGAAATACGATGCAATGTGCGCTCCAGTCCGGCGCGGTTATCAGCATCGAAATCACCAATTTGCTCAACCACGTGATCAATATCAGCCCGCTCAACTTCCTGCTGGCTCAATTCAATCTCGCTGTCCACAAAACGCGCCGTAGGGATACGGCCGAGGTCCATAATGATCTCGATCAAGTCATCAAAATTATCTGCTGCATTGACTGCCTCAATAATATGCAGCGGCAGTACAGCCAGCAGTTTATCCATATCGTCGGTTATTCGTAATTCCATATGCTTTTCTTTAATCCATCTTCTTCGGCAAGGTAATATTGCGCACCATCGATGATGTAGGGCGCACCTGGCGATCTATCGTTGAAAATTGTATATCCTGCACTGGTTTTCGATGCCGGATTGCCAGATGTTTCACCAGTAATGCCTGTTCGCCGATCTTCTGTGCGCCCAAGTCTTCCAGTATCCCGGACAAGCCGGCCTGATAAGAAGGCACCAGACAATATACCGGACGCTCCAGGGGTGGCAAAAACATACCTTGCAATCTACATACCAGATCAACCAGTAAATGGTGAACATCCGCCACCTGCGGGTGGAACAAAGGCTGCAAGCAGATGCCGCGCGCTCCTGATGTCACCTGCACATACGCCTGCACCTGATCATCACGGCGCACGACCAGCCCATTCGGACAAAACGAGAAAGATTC
>JAIOTF010000235.1 GCA_021107195.1 Anaerolineaceae bacterium
CCGCTGCTGCTGGGCGTGAAGGCCGTGCTGGCGGAATCGTTTGAACGCATCCACCGCTCAAATTTAATCGGAATGGGCATCCTGCCGCTGGAATATCTGGCTGGAGAGAATCAAAAAGAACTGGGTTTGAATGGACGAGAGACGTATCACATTCTGGGACTATCGGGAACGCTGACCCCGCAGATGCAGTTAACCGTACAGGCTGAAGATGAGAACGGTAAAACGAAAGAATTTGCGGTAATTGCTCGCATGGATACGCCAATTGAAGTAGAATACTATCTGAACGGCGGCATCCTGCACCAGCGGCTGCGCAGCCTGTTGTAAAGCTTATTGGTGGTTCAGGGCAGCAACGCCTGCCTGTCGCGGATAATTTCCTGTGAGTTTGGTGCTTTTCGCCAAACTCACAGCCTTAACCTTTAGTGGAATTGACGATGACGAAAACAAAGAAGATCAACATCCTCCTGTTGGGACTGGGCAAGGTCGGTCGAGAACTGGTGCAACAGGTACTGGCATCCAGAAAACAACTGGCTGACGAGCAAGGCCTGCAATTCTCCTTCACTGCCCTAGCAGACAGCAAAGGGGTATTGAGTGCGGCCAACGGACTCAACAAACAGCAAATTAAAACTGCCATCACTCAAAAGGCGGCCGGGTTTTCTCTGGCTGACCTGCCCGAAAGCCTGACCGCCGCTAACCTGAACGCAGTGCTTGAAAGCGGCGCAATCCTGGTGGATACGAGCGCCTCGACGGAGACCACTCCCCTGCTGACAAAAGCCCTGGAAAACGGGTGCGGCGTGGTATTGGCGAACAAACACCCGTTGAGCGGGACATGGGCTGAAACGGCGACACTGTTTGCACACCCCAACCTGCGCTGCGAAGCGACAGTGGGGGCAGGGCTGCCGGTGATCGCCACACTGCGCGACCTATTGGCGACTGGCGATACAGTGACTGCCATCCAGGGCTGTCTGAGCGGGACACTGGGTTTTCTTTGCACGCGTCTGGAACAAGGCGCAGCGTACAGCACGGCCGTACGGGAAGCGAAGGAGCTGGGATACACCGAGCCGGACCCGCGGCAAGACCTGAGTGGGCTGGATGTGGCGCGCAAGGCCGTCATTCTGGCACGTACGGCGGGACTGCCCCTGGAACTGAACGACCTGCCGATCGAGAAATTGTACAGCGATGCGCTCGCCGAGCTTTCATTGGATGAATTTCTGGCGAATATGCACACCCTGGATGATGACTTCAAGCAGCGGCTGCAACCTGCCCTGGCGAACGGGAAAGTGCCGCGATACGTGGCACGCGTCTCTGTCGAGGGAGCAGCAATTGGCCTGGAAATGGTGGAAAAGAGCAGCGCACTGGGCGCATTGCAAGGGCCGGATAACTACATCGCTTTTACCACCCAACGCTATGGCCCAAACCCGCTGGTGATCGCCGGGCCGGGCGCCGGTGTTCCGGTAACGGCAGCCGGGGTCTTCAGCGATATGCTGCACCTGGCAGCACAGCTTAACAATTGAGGTTAACTTAATGAGCATCTTAACCACAAAATTCGGCGGGACATCCGTCGGGAGTGTTGAAGCCCTGCAGCAAGCAGCGGCCATTATTCAAGATCAAACCCACAACTGGGAGCATGTAGTTGTGGTGGTTTCGGCAATGAGCGGTGTCACGAATGCCCTGCTGGCTTCGGCCAAGGCCGCGGCAGAAGGCGACGAAAAAGGATACACGACCACAATCGATGATATCCATTACCGCCATCAGGAAACGATCCGCGCCCTGCTGCCAAAAGGGGATGCACGCACCACCCTGGAGACAAAGATCAGCAAGTTCATTCAAGACCTGCGGACTTTCTGCCACAGCATCCATGTGATGGGCGAAGTGACGCCGCGCGGGACGGATTCGATCGCCTCACTGGGCGAGCGAATGAATGCCCGCGTATTTGCGGCTTTGCTCGACTCCAGTGGGACGCCCAGCATTGCGGTGGATGCCACCGAACTGATCGTCACCGATGACCACTTCATGGACGCTGCTCCGCTGATGGACCTGACCCGTGCGCGCATTCAGAAAAACCTGCTGCCCCTGCTGGAAAAAGGATTAACCCCGGTGGTGACCGGTTTTGTCAGCGCCACAAAAACAGGGATCACAACGACGCTCGGCCGCGGCGGCAGCGATTACACTTCGGCCATTCTGGGCGACTGCCTGGATGCGGATGAAGTGTGGACGTATACCGACGTAGACGGCGTAATGACAGCCGACCCGCGGATCGTGCCGGCTGCGAGAGTAGTTCCTGAATTGTCCTACAGCGAAGTAAGCGAGATGGCCTATTTTGGCGCCAAGGTACTGCATCCCAAGACAATCCGCCCGATCATCGAGCGCGGCATTCCGTTGTGGGTCAAGAACACTTTCAATCCTTCGTTCCCCGGGACACGGATTGCAAAAGAATCGAACACCAAAGCGGGGATGGTAACGGCAATCACCACGATCCGTAATTTGAGCATCGTTAACGTGGAAGGCCGCGGTATGCTGGGTGTGCCCGGCATCGCAGCACGTACCTTCGCGGCGGTTGCACGGGAAGGGGCGAGCGTGTTGATGATCTCGCAGTCCTCCTCGGAGCAGTCGATCTGCTTCATCATCCCAACGGAGAGCGCAGCAGGTGTGCTGCGTTCAATCGAAGAAGAGATGGCACTGGAACTGATGCGGCGCGATATTGACCGCATCTGGGCCCAGGAAGACGTGGAGATCCTGACCGTGATCGGTTCGGGGATGCGCGACACACCAGGCGT
Organism: Anaerolineaceae bacterium; assembly: GCA_021107195.1. Classification (GTDB taxonomy): domain Bacteria; phylum Chloroflexota; class Anaerolineae; order Anaerolineales; family Anaerolineaceae; genus SMBSF63. The sequence continues at coordinate 2,775 of JAIOTF010000235.1, forward strand.
TTCGGCACGCGTGTTTGGCGCGCTGGGGCGGGAAAATATCAATGTGATCGCCATCGCCCAGGGCTCCTCGGAATTCAGCATTTCGATGGTGGTGACTGCGGAAGATGCGACGCGTGCAGTGCAGGCGATTCATGCAGAAGTGGTTGAGAAGAATGGAAAGTGAACCTGTTGCTTCGACAGGCTCAGCAAGCGGTTCATAAAATCAAGCCGTTGTGTTGATGGTACAGGGAAATCCCCCCTGCCGCAAAGCGGCATCCCCCCTTTCACAAGGGGGGCGAAAAGACGGGCTATCGACAATCTTGACACACCATAGTTAAATCAACGCCCTATGATGGGCGACAGGTGAAAATATGAACAAAATTCCCGTTGCAGTTTTGGGTGCCACAGGCATCGTTGGTCAGCGTTTCGTGCAAATGCTGGCAGATCATCCCTGGTTTGAGATCGCGGCCCTGGTTGGCTCAAAACGCAGCGCCGGACGCAAATACGGCGAGGCCGCCAACTGGGTGATCGCAGGAGATCCGCCGGAAGGGATCATCGACATGACGGTGCTGGGCCTGGATGATGTGATCCCAGGGCGGATTGCTTTCTCGGCCCTGCCCTCGAGCGTGGCGCGTGAAACAGAGCCCGTGTTTGCCGAAGCAGGATTTGCGGTGTGCTCGAATGCCTCCGCCTACCGGATGGAAGCGGACGTGCCGGTAATCATTCCCGAGGTGAATGGCGACCACATCGCCATGCTGGAAGACCAGCGCAAACAGCGCAACTGGAAGGGACTGATCGTGACCAGCCCCAACTGCACCACAACGGGGATGGTGATAGCAATGAAACCCCTGCATGCAGCATTCGGGATCGAGCGGGTTTTCGCCACATCTTTCCAGGCGATTTCGGGCGCAGGGTATCCGGGGGTTTCTTTCCTGGATGTCAACGATAATTTGATCCCGTACATCAAGGGCGAAGAAGACAAGATGGAAAACGAGAGCCTTTTGCTATTGGGGAAAATGGAGAATGGCATACGGGTCCCAGCCGAGATGGTCATCTCGGCGCAGGCAAACCGGGCGCCTGTCCTGCACGGGCACACGATCTGCCTCTCGATGGGCTTCAAGAACAAACCCTCACCAGAAGAAGCGATCGAGGTTCTGAAGAATTACCGCGGCCCGGAAGCGGCCTGGAACCTGCCCAGCGCGCCGGAACGACCGGTGATCGTGCGCATGGAACCTGACCGGCCGCAGCCGCGACGTGACCGGGATACCGAAAACGGGATGGTAGCCACGGTGGGACGGGTGCGCACCTGTCCACTGCTTGACCTGCGGCTGGTAAGCGTGATCCACAATGCGATCCGCGGCGCGGCAGGCGGCTCGGTGCTGAATGCGGAACTGCTGGTGGCAGGAGGGTACATCCAATGAAATGCTTTGGACGAGGAGCAATCAGCGAATTTCTGGATGACCGGGTACTCTACCGCAATTTGATCCCCTGTAACCCTGACCTGCCGGGCCTGCCGGAGCTGCGCGATGAGCTGGGAATTGACGCCAGCACCACCCCGCGAAAGACCTCAAGGGACTATGCGCGGGTGATCCATGCTGTGCTGGAGTCGGCCCAAACCATGCGCTCCGCTCCCCCATTGGCGCGGCTGGTGTACGTGGGCGACACAAGGATGAATGACGGCACAGCCTTCAGCAATATTGCAGAAGTAAGCGGCTGGCCGGGAATGGCCTTCATCGGCTCCGAGAGGTTCGGGCCGCTAAGCTATACGAAAGAAGAGCTGGCAACAGGCACCCTGTATGCCG
>JAIOTF010000210.1 GCA_021107195.1 Anaerolineaceae bacterium
ATCAATTCCAATACCACTTTTGCTTTGAATTCTGCTGTAAATCTTCTTCGTCCTGTCATTTTGAACCTCTCTACTGAATATTACCCTACCCCTTAGCGGGGTGTCCAGTTTTTGGGGTCCATTACACAAGCTCACCCTGCGGCTACCCGTTGCCTTCGACAGGCTCAGGCAACAGTTCCTCGAAATCATCCATTTTTAACGGTACACCCCAAAGCGCGGCAGTTCCTCCACCCCCACCCGCCGCATGCGCCCGCTGGCCGGGCTGATCAGATAATAGCCACCATTGCGGTGCAGCAGCGGAATCCTGCGCCGCTTCTCAATGAAGCGCGCCCGCATCTGGTCCGAGAGAATGGCGTAGCTGTCAAAGTCCTGCGGATACTGCGCAAATAGAGCATCATAGGTGGCCACAAACTCGCGCCGGTAAGCGTCCGTCACCATACCCAAATTGCTGATCACCCAGCAGGTGTCTTCAAATTCCCATTCATAGGCCAGGCCGATGAAGCGATAATCCACCGAGATGTAGGGGAAGAAGGGAAACTGGCGGCAGCTTATCGCGCGGTACGGGCGCTGGCAATGCTCCGGCCCCAGGCAGGCCAGCAGCAGCATGTGCTCCGGCGTATCCGCCAGCAGTGCGCCCGGATTAGCCGGCTTATCCGGGCATTCATCCCCGCGGTACGCATGCCACAGGTCCGTGCGCGGGCGCAGATATGCCCACTCCTTGCGGTAAGCCGCTGGCACTGCGTGACAAATGTCGCAGCAAAAGGGCTTGCCGTGCGGGTTGTGCGGGGCGCACATCGTGCCGCAGTCCACGTCCGTCACAGGCGCGTCAAAACCATCATAGATCTGGCGTATCTGCATCTTCTCACTCATACTGTTGATTTTAGCATGTCCTTGCAAGAGATCTAAAAAATCGAGCCTGAAGTATTTTTCTGCAAAACACACAACATTGCAATGGATATCAATCGCGTAACTTTCCCAGCTAATGCTTATCCATCTTCCAATTCGGGAACTCGCTGTATCCTGCATATCTTGTTTTGCATTGCCTCTTCGGTATATAATTTTCTATATGATCCCGAGAAAAATAAACGCCATGATCCGGCTATTCCGCCCCGAACTTCCGCTGGCGGCCGGGATTTGCGTTACCACCGGCCAGATACTGGCTGCAGGGCGGTTTCCCTCCCTGCAGGTGGGTATACTGGGTTTCCTGTCCGTCTTCGCCCTGTCCGGCGCGGCGCTGATCCTGAATGATTATTTTGATTACGAAGTCGACAAGATCAACCACCCAGACCGGCCTTTGCCTTCCGGTGCGGTCAGCCGTCGGGAAGTGATTGGCCTGACCATAGCAACCACCCTGGTTGGATTGACGGCCGCCGCCATTCTTGGCCTGGATGTACTGCTGATCAGCATTCCCATCTGGTTGATCGGCGTACTCTACAACTGGCGTTACAAAAAAACCGGCCTGCCCGGCAATTTGATGGTGTGCACATCCGTCGCCGCAACTTTCATTTTTGGCGCGGTCACGGTTAACGCCCCCTGGAATGGCAACGTGTGGGTTTTCAGTCTGATGGCTTTCTTTATTGATCTTGGCGAAGAAATCGCCGGAGACGCGATGGACATGGAAGGCGATAAAAAAATTAACTCAAAGTCAATCGCCCTGCGCAAAGGCAAACCATTCGCCTTGCGGGTCACGGTGGTCATGTGGAGTGTGGTGGTCCTGTTGAGCCTGGTGCCCGCGTTCCTGGGCTGGATGGGAACGGTCTATCTAGCAGCGATCCTCATCATTGACGGAGTCTTGATCTATTTTTCCATCCGGCTTTTAAAATCACAAACGCCTGAAGCTGGCCGCCGGGCGATGCGCGGTGCATATCTGGGCGCGACCCTGGGCGTCATCGCCTTTGTCCTCGGTCAATTCCTCAGTTAAATTTATCTCCAAAAAAAACGGGGTACGCCTGATCAACGCATCCCTCATCACCTATCTTTTTTCTCAACTCACTTCTTCTTGAATATCCGCTTCCCGGCAGCCACGCCTAAAATCACCAATAGCAGCATGAAACTGCCCATGACCAGCGCCCATTTGGCCACCGAAACAACCGGCGCCAGGCCAACCGCCAGCGGTGAAAGCTGCGGGTAACGCAGCATAACCAGCGAAGCCCCCCCATTTTCAAGGAAATCAAACAACATTGCCAGCACCGGCACCAGATTGGACAACTGCCATCTGCTTTGCGGTGGAAACGCCCGGGCAGACAACCAACTGATCGCCGTCACCAGAAAGAAAGTATAGACCAGCGGCCAGAGCACATCAAACGTCCACCGTGCCCGCACGTAGGCCGCCCGCCCCTCCTCACCATACGCCCCGGCAAAGCGGTACAGGTCCTGGCTGGAATAAAAGAATGTTGTATCGGGTGAACCCACATCGCCTAATACCATGTCGGCCTGCGCTGCCTGGGCCGGCAGCACCAGCACCGTGAACAGCAAAAAGACAACTGTCGCAATCAGCGTCAGCCAGCCTTTGAAAACCTGCAGGAGCTTGCTGGAAATATTCTTGAGCATCGTGCCATCCATTCTCTGATAAGTAAAATCATCTGAATTGCGGATAAGGGAAACGCGCCTTTTATAGCGACGAGTTTATTCGTCAAAACTTTAATTCATAGACTTGCTATGACGACTGAAGTCGTCACTATATATTAACCGCAATTCAGGTTAAATTATACAGCCACAGACTTGTTTATATAGGGTGCATCGGTAAATCCGTGTGCAAGCAAAAGATGTCAGGCAGCCAAGGGAAGAGCAGAGCGCAGATTACAAAGATATTGCCATTGGTCACTCAGCCAAGCCGCACGCGCTTTAGCGGTGTGGACAGCACCTGTGACATGCCAT
>JAIOTF010000106.1 GCA_021107195.1 Anaerolineaceae bacterium
TGTTCCTGGTTGGGATTGCTTATCCGGGTATAGGAATAGCCGGGCACTTCTCCGGCGAACATGGCCGCCCCGCGGTCCACATCGCCCAGCCCAAAGGTGGAGGTCTGGTAAATGGGCATCACATGGGCATGCTCGGGGTGTTCGCCCTCGCCCACGTGGGTCATGAGTGTGCTTATTCCTTGTTTGGGGTGGTATGGCTTCATCTTGTTGCCGCCTTTCATTGTCGTTTTGCGTCATTGGCTAACGCACAAATGTAGAATATACAATTTATAATTAGGAATTAGGAAACTAGGGATTAGGGATTCGGTTGGGGGACCACAAGATCAGTGCCGGTTTCAAAACGCAATGTTTCCAACCATCATCAAAACAATATCAAAACTCCTAATTGACTAATCCCTGGTTGACTAGTTGCCTAATCGACTTTTCCCGCTTCATTATACATTGTGCATTATAAATTCTACATTAAAAACCGCCATTGACCCGCTTTCATTTATAAGCTAGAATTCGATACGGCGCCTGAAGGGCGACGTTTTTTTATTCACGCTCAATTCCCCCCCTCAGACGCAATAAACTATGCTTATACAACTATCAATCGGTTTTATGATTGCGGCCCTGACGGCGTGGCTGTCCTGGCGCTCGAAGAACCTTAGCAGCAGCGGGGCACTGGCCGCGGTCGTGTTGGGCACGATCGTGCTCGGGCTGGGCGGTTGGGCGTGGGGAGCGCTGCTGTGGAGCTTTTTCATCTCCGCCAGTGCGCTCTCCAAACTGGCCGGGCGGCGCAAATCCAGCCTGGATGCGGCCTTCTCCAAAGGCTCACAGCGCGACGCGGGGCAGGTGATCGCCAACGGCGGCATCTGCGCCGCCTTTGTGCTCCTGCATCTGCTCCTGCCGCAGGCAGACTGGGTGTGGCTGGGCTTTGCCGGAACCCTGGCCGCCGCCAACGCCGACACGTGGGGCACCGAGCTGGGCGTGCTCAGCAAGCGCCAGCCGCGCCTGATCACCACCCTGCAGGAAGTACCGCGCGGTACAGCAGGAGCAATCACCCTGGAGGGGAGCCTGGCCTCCTTTGGCGGCGCGCTCTTCATCGGGCTGCTGGCCGTGCTGGTCTCGCCTCCGCCTTCCCTGGGGGCTGCGACAGGCATCTGCCTGTTGATCGGTCTGGCCGGCATATTGGGCGCCCAGGCCGACTCATGGCTCAGCGCCACCGTGCAGGCCATGTACGTGTGCCCGGCCTGCAAGCAGGAAACCGAACATGCCGAGGTACATTCCTGCGGCACACCCACCCAATTCAAACGCGGTTGGCGCTGGTTCAACAACGACCTGGTCAATCTGTCAGCCAACCTGATTGGCGGGATGTTTGCCATCATCGCCTTTTTGTCAATGGGCTGAGATTCGGAAGCAATAATTCTGTAGAAACACCACGTATTGTCATTGCGGAGCCAGAGCGTGACCGCGGAGCGCCCACCACTGTGAAGGAGATTGCTTCGGTCGCTGCGCTCCCTCGCAATGACAGCATAGATTTATTATTTATTGAAAACACTGCTGCACAATTGGAGACTTATTGATGACATTCAAACTTTACAGTCCCACCTTTGAGAACGGCGCAGACATTCCGCTGCGTTTCACACGGGACGGCGAGAATCAATCCCCGTCCCTCATGTGGCACAACCTGCCGGAAGGCACCGAGTCCCTGGCCCTGATCGTCGAGAACCCGAATGGGGTAGTGCGCCCGGTCGTACACTGGGCGATTTACAATATCTCACCCAAACAGGACGAACTGCCGGAAGGGATTGTGCGCACACCGCATGTGAGCGGGATCGGCACCCAGGGCATCAACCATTTCTACCGCACCGGCTACGACGGCCCCCGCGCCCGGGATAAAGCAGGTAACTGCTACAAATTCAAGCTATACGCACTCAGCCTGCCACCCAATCTGGCTGGCGGGATGAGCGCAAGCGACCTGCTGAAGACCATCCAGCGCCACACACTGGCCCAGGCAGAATGGACAGGCCAGTACCACAGCGCAGAGAATAATAACTGACTTAAATAAAATCAGGCAGGTATGCATTGCTGGCAAGGACGCCTTTGGCGGCCACACTCGCTTCTCTCGTTCGCAATGACAGATTCTGTGAAAAGCTTTGTTATCCTGAACTGATGTAAAATACTTAAAAAATCACAACTTATGAGAAAAAGCCCGCAGTCAGTCATCGATCCGCTTCAAGATCCCCTGCAACTGCGGGCTTATCGCGTTTATCCGGCTTTCCAGTTCCTGAGCGCAGCTTTTCTGTTTGCCGCCCGGAGCAGCCATCCCCTCGAATCGCAGAGCCGGGCGACCGTGCTCTCGATGCAAACCGCATTGCTCCCCTCCACAAGCCTGCTTTCGCCGGTATGGGTCACCCCGGGCAAACGGGGAAGAACGAAAAAACGACAATTCCCAATAGGATGAAAACAACACTGCTGCAGGTACGACTTCAATCGTTACTACAAAAACCTGGATGAGAATTGCTGTCGTAACCCGACAATCCGATTCAAAAACAAAAACTGCTGAACGCCGTTGCAGCGTCCAGCAGTTCCTTCTTCCTATCCAATCCTGCTCCATACACAGGCCACAGAGCAGGGCCAATCCCGTGTCACCGTACGATCAGCCAAGCACCCATTCCCATAACGAGCATGCCTGCAATGCGAGGCAGGGTCAAAGGGCGCACTTCAAGCCCCAGCCAGCCAAAATGATCCATTACTGCACCTAATGCCATATTGACCGTGACCAGGACCACGGTTGTGGCAGCCGAGCCCATGCGGAGAATGGCAATGTTAAGCGAGGCGATCACCGCCAATCCCAGCAAACCCGCCAGATAGGTATACCAGGGGGCATTACGCCAGGCACGCATATTGCCGCCGGCGATAAACAGCAGGATGATCCCGGCCACCACCGTGCCGCCGAGATGCACAATGAACACGCTCTCAAGCTGCCCAATGCGCTGGTTCAAAATACTCGCTAACGGCGCCTGAATAGTGACCGCTATCCCTGCAATCATAGCCATCAGGATTGCCATAACCATATTCGACATTCTTCTTCTCCGATTTTATGTTGATTGTCTCAACAATCAGCACACAGATTCAAAGAGGCAATTGCAAATACAAACCTCTCAAAGAAAACTGGCGGCAAAACCTGCCACCAGTGCATCATAAAATTTTTCGTCAACGCCAACCAGCTTAATACAAATAATCTCGCAAGAACCGGCTGCGGGTCGGGTGACGCAATTTGCGCAGCGCCTTGGCTTCAATCTGGCGGATGCGCTCACGAGTCACGCTAAAATAACGGCTGACTTCTTCCAGCGTGTGATCTTTCCCATCGATCAACCCAAAACGCAGTTCCAGCACCTGACGCTCCCGTTCCGAGAGTGCCCCCAGGGCTGATTGCACCTGTTCGCGCAGCATTTCACGCGCTGCGGCATCTATCGGTGCCAGGGCATCCACATCCTCAATGAAATCTCCCAGCGAGCTGCTGTCGTCATCGCCCACCGGACGCTCCAGTGAGATTGGTTCATCCGCCGATTGCAGCACCCGCTGCACTTTCGCAGTTGCCCACAGCAGGCGTCGTTCCAGGTCAGCGTCCAACTCTTCCCCTGCCTCCCTGGCCGCTTTGATCGCGGCAACATCTTCTTCCTGCATGAACCCCGACTCGAGCGCCAATTCTCCGTGATTCGGGTCACGACCCAACTCCTGAACCAACCTGCGCTGCACGCGCATCAAACGGGTGATCGCTTCAAACAAATGTACCGGAATGCGAATGGTACGCGCCTGCTCGGCAATATAACGGCTGATCGACTGACGGATCCACCAGGTAGCATAGGTGCTGAACTTGAAACCGCGCGTCGGGTCAAATTTATTGACCGCACGCAACAGTCCAAGATTTCCCTCCTGGATCAAATCCAGGAAAGAGATACCGCGTCCAAGATAGCGCTTGGCAATGCTGACCACCAGACGCAAATTGGCCCGGATCAAAGCCTGATTGGCTTCCTCAGCCAGACGATTAATTTCCAGTAAATCTTTATCTAAAAATTCTTCATCCGGCATATGGCGCTCAAGGAAAGACATGCGCGGCAGCCTGTCTCTGCGCTGCAAATAGGTTAACAAGTCTTCCGCCAGAGGCGCAGGCAGCACATACATCCCCAGGAACACACCAAACAACTGGCGGGCAATACTGTCCCAGGCATTATTCTTCCCCCAAATACCGTTATTCAAATACGAACGCAGATAAGAAGGCTCATCCGATGCCCACGAGGCGCGCAACGCCTGAGCCTCACTGAGTATCAAGGCCTGGTCCGGCAAATCCAAACCGCCGTTTTTGCCCGTTTTCTTCTGCAAGACTTCCCAGGCAGATTCAAGCTGCTCAAGACCACTCTCATCCCGTTCCGGGAATATCTTTAACAAATCGGGAACTGTTTTACTCTCAAGCAGGCGCGTGATCTTTTCCAGTTTCTTCCAGGAATCCAGCAAATCCTGCGCCATTACCAGATACACCATCTGGTTTTGGCTTGACTTGTTATGTTTGCTCCTGGGATCCCCGTCAAGGATGGAATTCGAAATACGCCGGGCAGCAATCCGCGCCGCCAGGCGAAATTCACTGTCGGCATCCAGCAGGTTGATTTGCCCGATTTCTTTGAGATACAATCGCACGGGATCTTCAGAAAGCTCAACCGCGATCGCAGGGTCTTCGAGGATTTCCAGAGGGTCTTCCACATGAACACTATTCGGCCGATTACTGGTTTTTTCGTTTTTCAAATTTTCACCGAGTTCCGGCCCTTCCTGCTCTTGTTCCCCGTCATGTTCAACAACCTGGTCCGCTTCGTCCACATTCACTCCCTGCTCAATTATTGACGTGGCCGAGCTTTTTTTCCTGCCTGCCCCGCGTGTAGACGGTTTGCTGTGCTTCTTCTGAGAAGGCAATTCCGTTGAAGGAACTGATTTGGGTTGTTCCATGTTCATAACTATACCATCGCAATCATGATTAATCCAGTTTCAAAGGTCGCCCCAAAGCCCGGTTCAAACGGGCCAACGTCCGGGAATATTGGAATACCAAATCCTGATAAGACAATGGCTGATCGCTTTCTTCCATTTGCTGGTCAAGCTGCAAGTATTGCAATTGCTGCAATCCTTCTTGCACACGCAGCTTGCGCAGGCGCAAGACGGTCAGGATCAGCTCTTCCAGCAATTTTTCCGGGATCAGAACAGCCTGCTGATTGATGCGGCTGCGCAGTTCAGATATTAACTCATTCAATGAATCCGGCAGGTTTTCATCAATATAGTCCTGCGGCTCCATGCGGTCCTCTTCCAGCGCCTGCTGGATCAAGCGGGCCAGAGTCTGATGCTGTGCCTGTTCAAAATCCTGCGGGGTAAAGCGGCTGAGCTGTTCCTGCTGCAAAACCCGATCCAGAGTGTACAACGCTTCCGGCATGCGCAGCAGCATCTGCAAAGCATGCGTTTCCATATCACGGGAAAGGCGCCCCTGATCGATCACCGGAACCTGCACACGCCCGGTGGATGGTACTGTCTGTCTGCCCTTCGTCCGCCGTCGGCGGGGATGTGCAGCCGGGCGAAGCGGCAGGAGAGCTTCTTCATCCACCCGCAGCAGCCGGGCCAGCCGCTGACGGTAGGCATCCCGCTCCAACTGGTTCGGTACATCCTTGATCAAAGGCACAACCTGATCAGCGATCTCGCTCTTCACTTTGGGATCTTCAAGGTCGCGTCCCTCCGCCAGGGTGTTCATCACATGGATCACAACCGGCTCAGCGGCTGCAACCAAACGCTCCCATTCCTGCGGGTCGCGCAGCACGATCTCGCCCGGGTCAAGCCCTTGCGGCAGGGTACACACCCGCAAATCCGCTTCAAGACGGCCTTGTGAATGCACCAGGCCGCGCGGGTCAAACATTTGGCTGGCATCCAGTTCACCTGAACGGTCGAGGGCATGGCGGGCTGTCTCCAGACCGCGCAGGGTACCCTTCTGACCGGCTGCATCCGGATCCAGTGCCAATACCATCCGCCGGGTATACCGCTTCAACTGGCGCAGATGATGCTCGGTCAAAGCAGTGCCCATCGGTGAAACCAGATTCCGGTATCCCGCCTGGTGCGGCACGATCACGTCCAAATAGCCTTCCACGATTACGACCTGGTCCTGACTGCGAATCGATTTGCGCGCCCGATCCATCCCGTACAGCAAGCGCCCCTTATCAAACAAACTGGTCTGCGGAGAATTGAGATACTTTGGATTATCCTCCGGGTTGAGCACCCGTGCTCCAAACCCGGCCATGCGGCCCTGGGCATCGCGGATGGCAAACATCAAACGGTTGCGGAAGCGGTCATAATGCCCCCCGCCTTCCCTGCGCTCGCCGACCAAGCCCGCATCGAGCATGTCCTGCGCGCTATATCCCCGGGCGGTGAAATGCTTCAACGCTGCTTCCCAGGTATCCGGCGCATACCCGATGCCGAATGTTTCAATGGATTCCCGGGTCAGACCACGCTTCTCTACATATTCACGTGCCTGCGCTCCCTCCGGGGTTGACAAAAGATAATGGCGGTAAAAGTTAACCGATTCTTCCAGCAGCTCCCGCAGTTTGTCGGCCCGTTCTTCTTCAGCTTTCCTTTCCGGGGTTTGCGGTTTCAGTTCAACTCCGGCCCGCTGGGCAAGATTGCGCAGAGCTTCCGGGAAATCCCAGCCCTCTTTCTTCATTACGAACTTAAAGATATCGCCGCCTTCGTTACATTCGCCGAAGCAGCGCCATGTGCCGGAATCAGGGAACACGGCAAACGCCGGTGTTTTGGTGTTCGTATGGAAGGGGCAAAAACCAGTGTAGTTCTTGCCGGAGCGGCGCAGATTCACCGTCTCTGAAACCAGATCTACAATGTCTACGCGCGCCTTGATCTCGTCGACAACTGTCATCAGATACTCTTGCTTTCCATCACGTGATAGATATATAAGATAAAGGTGTTATAGACTCGCTGCATGCGGCTGGCAAGCGGGTTGGGTACCATCAATTCCCGGTTAAAGCCAGAAGCTACCGCTCAAAAAAGGTGTCCGCATGGATAAATTCCAAACCAGCCCGGCGGGCACATTCCTCATCCTCCGGGCGGTCGCCGACAAAAATGCTCTTGTCCCAATCCACCACAACGCCCTGCTGAAACATCGCCACCTCGCACGCCGCCAACATGCCCACTTCCGGCTTGCGCAGCAGCGAGCGATGGTTATACGGCTGCACCCGGCCTTTCGGGTGAAGCAAACTATAAGCAACATGATCAAAAGGATCGCGCGCAAAAAGGCCAACCGTTTGCGCCAATTCCGCCTGCCAGGCCGCCTCGGTCTTGAAACCATAGGCTACGCCGCCCTGATTGGTGATCCCGAACACCAGATACCCGTTGTCCTTGTATTCCCATATCTTTTCCTCTACCCCCGCAAACAAGGCTACATCCTCGGGCTGGTTGATAATGCGCCCGTGCTTGCTGTAACGGATCGTACCGTCAAAATCCAGGCACAATGCCGGCTGCACTGTGTATTTCTGTCTCTTTTTGAGATCGCCCATCGTTTCTTGCCTCATTTCAACCCATGATTAATCAAAGCCCGGATGTGAGTCCTCAAACTGGCTTCAATCTTGCACATCAGTATGCCAGGAAAACTGCGTCATGATTCTATATCGCAATCTACGCGAAATTAAGGAATTCCTAATTTGTCTCTAAGCTCAGAACGTATTATACTGGTTGTTAAACAGATATTTTCCATTACGTATTGCAATATACCAACATTCAGACTAACTCACGGGAAAACGCCATGAAACACAAGTTTAATTCTCTTCTGATCCTATCGTTTACAGTAGTACTGCTCACCGCCTGCGCCTTGCCTCAGGGATTGATTCCCATCAGCTTCGGACAGGCAACCGCCCTGCCGGTCGAGCAGATGCCGCAGGCCCCCCTGCCAGAAATGACAGAGACCAGCCTGTCCACAGCCACGAGCACAAGCACTGCCGTGCCCTCCACGTTAACCCAGCCTGCAGCCGAAGAACCCAGCGAAACCCCTGAACCGGTTTCCTCTTCGGTTTGGGTCTCTAACTGGATGGATGGAAACATCATCCGCTATGATGGCAAAAGCCTTGAAGAACTGGCCAGCATCCCTGTTGGCGGCCGCCCCATGCAGATCGCGGTGCAGCCCGATGTCGTCTGGGCCGCAGACACCACCCAAAACCAGATCCTGCGCATCAGTCCGGAAACCAACCAGGTAGAAACCATCATCACGATTGATTCGATGGAAGTGCAAACCCTCGCTGTTGGCGAAGGTGCTGTGTGGGTGGGCGTGCGCGAAGCCAGCGACGACCCCGAAGAGAGCAACCCCAACGGCGGTGTTGTGCGCATCAACCCTGACAGCAATGAAATAGATGTATACATCGAAACCGGTGCGCCGGTCACCGACATCGCCTTCCAGAGCGGCCTGGTGTGGATCGTCTCCACCGGCAATGATTTCAGCACTATCTACAAAATCGATTCCGCCACGAATGAACTGCAGGACATCGGCGATTACGGCATCTGGGATGGCGGTGTAAAGATCACCGCCAATGAGGAAGGCCTGTGGCTGATCAACTTCACCATGAAAAACACCTTGATCCAGCTTGATGGCGCCACCGGCGAGAAAATGGCCGAAATTGACCTGGGCCGGATCACGGGAAGGGCCATCGACCTCACCACCACAGCGGACGCCGTTTGGGTACTCTTTGATCTCGGCTCAGTTGCCAAGGTCGACGCCGTTCAGCGCCAGATATTCTCAATCATCACCGTCTCCTCCAATGTCAACGAGATCTTTTCCCAGGCCGGCGCGATATGGGTGATCGGCCAGGCCAACGCCACGGTCTATCGCATCGACACCGCCCAGAACCGGGTCGTGGGCGAGACTGTCACCGGCAGCAATATGCCGACCCTGACCCTGCCGCCAACCCAGACCCTCTCAGTCTACGAAGCGTGCAGCGGGGCGCCAGCTACCCGCCTGCATGTTGGCGACCGCGCCCGGGTGGCGATGTATCCCTATGAGAACCAGCGCATCCGCAAAGAACCGAACAGTTCCTCAACGATCCTGACCCTCTTCCGCCCGGGTACCACCATGAAAATCCTCGAAGGCCCGGTGTGTGCCAATGGCTGGGTGTGGTGGAAAGTGCAGTCCTACACCACCGGCGACATCGGCTGGACCGCCGAGGGCGATTCGAATAATTATTGGCTGGAACCGATCGAATAATACAATGCATAATGCACAATGTACAATGCATAAAGCACAATGCAGAATGTAGAATGAAAACAACTAATCGGGGAGCTTATTCCAGACAAAGATGAACGACAACGTAATTGGCAAAAAAAGTAAAGCATTTGCTATTCGTATCGTGAATGTATACAAATACCTTTGCGAAAGCCAAAAAGAATACGTTATGTCAAAGCAGTTGCTCAGGTGCGGTACAAGCATAGGCGCAAATGTAGCTGAAGGCATTCATGCCATCAGCAAAAAGGAATTCATCGCCAAGCTCAATATCTCTCTTAAGGAAGCATTTGAAACCGAATATTGGCTTGAGCTTTTAAAAGAAACCGATTACATCAGTGAAAGCCAGTTTGAAAGCATCAATGCTGATTGCACCGAGCTGATCAAATTGCTCATTTCAATCATCAAAACAACCAAAAAGAATTTAGATAAAACAAACGAATAAGAAACCTCCCCGCAAATCTCTGCGGGGAGAATTTCATCACAGGAGTGCACTCACCTGCTTTTCATTATGCATTGTACATTGTACATTGTACATTTTGTCCGCATTGCCTTTAGAACCCTTCGAGGTGCGAGAGATTCGCCGCACCATCAAGCATCCCCGCTACCTGCTGCAAAAGCCCCAGGCGGTTGGCACGCACGGCTGCGTCCTCATCCATCACCAGCACCGCATCAAAGAAAGCATTGATCACCGGTACCAGCGGCAGAAAGGCCTGCAAGGCGTCATCCACCGAGCCGGGCTGGCGTTCGCTGGCTTGTGCCGTTTCCAGCGCCTCGTACAGTACCCGTTCGGCCTCGTCCCTGAACATTGCCGGGGCAACGGCGTACTGCTCGGTTTTGTCGCGGGTGATGCGCACACAGCGCGAATACGCCGGCAAAATCGTCCCGGCCCAATCCTCACGTTCCACCCAGGCAGTAAGCTGTCGTACTGCCCGTAACACACCCGCCGGATTATGGCACTGCGCAGCCAGTACGGCATCCACTACGTCATAGCGAAAACCGCGTTCGATCAAGTCATTGCGCTGGCGGCCAACGATAAAGGTCAAACAGGCGGCCAGACTCTCTGGCGAGGCCTCCACCGGCA
>JAIOTF010000171.1 GCA_021107195.1 Anaerolineaceae bacterium
GGCAAATTTGGAAAACACCTCCAGCAGTACCTGGAGCCAGAGCTATGGGAGCTGCTTCAGAAAACATACTCGGATGTTGGTTACGAGAATACCTGGGAAGCGCTGTACACGACGCGCGAGCTGTTCAGGAGACTAGCCATTCAGGTGGCTGAGCATTTCGGGTTTGACTACCGGTATGAGGATGACGAACGGGTGAGTGCGCACCTGAGGCATGTGCGATACTTAGGCCGGGATGCGCAAGAGATCTATTGAGAGGAACATTCCCTGCGGTGACTAACACTCACTGCACCTGACCGCGCAAATCGGCGGCGCGGAGCCGGGATGCAAGTAGCTGCTATTGGATGGCGGCTTATACGGCCAATAGGCTGTGTAATAATAGTTGTGCTGAAAGGAATACAATGGCACGAGATTTGGAAAAATTAACGAGTGAGGAATTGGGACGTCTATTCCCTATCATCATATCTGAACCAAAAACAGAATGGAAAGATCTATTTATTCAAGAAAAAAAAGAAATCAACGCATTGTTAGGAAAAGAAATAGCATTAAGAATTGAGCATATTGGCAGTACCGCTGTTCCCAACCTTGCCGCAAAACCAACAATTGATATTCTTGTGGAAATCCCTGAAAACGAAAAAGTAAAAGATATAATTATAGGCATTATGACATCCCATGGATACAGACACGTACCTGAACCCGAACATCTAATGATCGTTAAAGGGTATACCCCTGAAGGATTTAAAGGACAATGCTATCATATCCACATGGGCATTAAAGAAAATGATGACCTTTGGGATAGACTCTATTTCAGAGATTATCTCATTGAAAATCCGTCCGTAGCCGATGAATATGCCGAATTGAAAAAATATCTTGAATCAAAGTACAAACACGACAGAGATGGGTATACAGAGGCAAAAACTAAATTTATAAAAAGAATTACTGATATTGCAAAGAAGTTTTTAAATAGTAAATAGCACAACTATCCCTTGCACACGGACGGGAACTTCGCTTCGCTCCCGCCGGTGAAGAGTAGCGTTATGCGCAGCAAATCGTCAATGCGGAGGAACTTTGCTATCAGACGAGGTGGACTGGCATGGACGACAAGACAACTGTCAAAGCGGGATACAATACAATAGCCGCTAAGTACTTGACAACTCGCACCGAGGATTCAGAAGATGTCCAATTACTTCGGGAATTCGTGCAGCGGCTACCCAAAGGTGCTGAAATCCTTGATGCCGGTTGCGGGGCGGGCGTACCAGTCGCCAGATATTTAAGCCAGTTCTTCGATGTCACTGGAGTGGACTTTGCCGAGGAACAGATTCGTCTGGCGCGACAATTGGTTCCACAGGCTCACTTCCTGTGCCAAGACATCACGCAACTCACTCTGGCAGAAAACTCCTTTGATGCCATCTGCTCGTACTACGCCATCATTCACATTCCACGTCGAGAGCATCAGGCGCTTGTGCTAAACTTCCATCGGATGCTCAAGCCATCTGGATTGGTGTTGCTCTGCTTGGGCGCAGGTGACTTGGAGAAGGACATTGAGGAAGACTATCATGGCGCGCGCATGTATTGGAGTCACTACGACGCCGAGACGAACCTGAACATGGTCAAGGAATGTGGGTTCGATATCATCTGGTCAAAAGTTGTGGCAGATGACACTTCGCCTGGATCCGCGCATCTATTCGTTCTGGCGCAAAAGAGCTGTGCATAACTCGGGGCCGTTAGGCGCGCTCACACGAGCAAACTGCCGGATAAGGGAGGAGGTGCATATCGAACGAACAGAGGGGTTGAGCATGGATATCTTGTCTTGTATCAAATTACCTCAGGATATTCGTAAATGTGCCAGGAGGTAAACAATGATGGAACCTACTGTACCGGTTCTCTCACAAGCGATACTGGAGCGCAAGCCGAAACCTAGCGGAATATGCCCCCCTTGGGCATTAGTGCTGATGTTCGGAGCCGGATTACCCATCAGCGCCGCAGTTGGCGTCACTGCGCATTATGCTGGCATCTTGGTGGGGAGGTTTGGAGTTTTCTTAACTGCTGCAGTGACGAGATTGATCCTCGGACTCTGTTGCTTTGTGGCGTACGGAGTGGGTTTTTCCGCATTTAGCGTGATTGTGGTGGTTGTTGTCGTATACCCCTTTGTGGTTGGTGTGTTCAATGGTCTATTTATCGGACAGCTTGGGAAGTCGGGCAAGTGTCGCAACGCGAGCACCGCAAGATGGGCAGGCGCCTTCAACGGCATCATCGCCTACGCCGCCCATGCAGTGATAGTTTTGGTGATGTACGCGAATCTGCACGCACTCACGATAAACGTCAGCACGATTGAGGACATCTTCGGTGTGACCCTGGATGGCACGCCGTGGTGGATGTATGTGCTCATCGGCGTTGAGGCAATCATCGTGGTGGTATCGTCTGCCCTTGTTGCTTCGGATGAGATCAAAGAATTGACGTTCTGTGAAGAGCATGGGGTGTGGTATGGCGACTGGCGGGAAGGGAGGTACCCAGTGAAACTGGCAGAGGCTATTGCGGAAACACTGGAGAGTGGCGCGCTTCAGGGATTTGAGGACATCACGCGGTTAACGGAGCAAGAATATCCGCACTTGCTCATACGCATGCGCAAGTGTCCGGTCAGTCCGGGCTGCGATGTTGAGATTGCGGGCAAAGTCTTCTGGCTGGAGAAAAAGGTTGACAAAAAGGGCAAAAAGTCGGTGGAAGAATGTACCAAAGAGTGGTTTTACACGATGGTGACACCAAGTTTGGGCGAGGCATTTGGGAAAGCGTGAGGGTTGATCAGGACGTGACAAAGGCGTAGCGGCTGGTTGGAGGGAAGGGCAAACC
>JAIOTF010000201.1 GCA_021107195.1 Anaerolineaceae bacterium
CAAGCATAGTGATAGATTCTAAAAAAAGTCAACGGAAAAAGAGAAAAATTGTTTATGGTGGTATTTTTACTATATTGTTGATTGCCAGTGTGATTTATTTCCCGAGAGTTATAAAGCCTCTTGCACATCTAAATACCCAGGTCTTTCCAGTCTATTTTTCAGCAGAAGAAAAGGGGAATATTAACATATATCGTTATGCTCAGGGAAGTTATGAACGGATGACTTTTCAACAAATGGATTATGATCCGGTATCAATGGGGATGAATATGTTTTTCACTTCAATCAGAGAGGGAAAACGCGAAATATATATGCTGGACCCTACTGGGGAAGCAATCCGAATGACATACTCTGCTTCTCTGTTTGAAAGTTGGGATTCAGAGCCAACCCTGAGTGGGTGGTTGTATTTTACTTCTGATCGGAGTGGAAAAGCAGAAATCTATCGACTGAATTTTTCGACAAGTGAGGTACAACAACTAACTTTTTCGCCTGGTGATGCTGAGAGTTGGGAACCAGAGGTTGCCCTAGCAGCTTGTCGGAGAGAGCATTTTTTCTATAAAAGTACCCCACTTTTACCTGCTTTTCGATTAAAAAAGGGGATAAATGCCCCGCTTTTGTTCAAAAAACAGCCCGAAATTGGGTGGCAGGATTTCTCTCCGACAAACTGCTAGCAATTCGCTTTGGGGGAGTGAACGGTTACTTTCAGAATAGCAATTTTCTGTTTTGAAAAACGAGGGAACCCATAACGAATTCGCGAGGCCCAAACAAACTCGGCAGATCGCAATTACAATTTGTCATCTTCATCAGCAAATTCAGGTAAATACCAATCTTCATTCTCCGTCAGATCATATGACAACTGGTCTTCCGGGGTCAGCGGATCATCCATTCGTACTTGCAGCACGATCCCCGCTGTACGCACGCCGTTGGTGGTCATCACCCGCCGCACCTTGTAACGAAGGAAATAGGTTTTGACCAGTTCGTTATTCAAAACAGCCTTGACCGTACGCACACTGACTGCGGCACGCTGCGCAATCTCTTTCATTTCTGTTTCCACTACATTGCGCAGTTCACCAGTCATTGGATTCCAGTAACACATCGAGCGCGCCGCCAAAATCACCGACATAGCAGATTGCCCAATCAATGGCAGCCATTGATACAGGAAATACAGGGTAACGAACATCCCCCGCTCTGGCTGGATAACTGCTGCCCGCCGGTCGCCATAGGCTCGCTGCAGCATCACCTTGCGGGGTGAGCGTGTCGCTCCGCCTTTCTTTTCTACAGGTGCAGGTAGCTGTGGATCTTCCGCTGCTGGCAGACTGTCAGCTTGGGATGAAATCATTTGCTGAGGTAAAGACCGATGCGTTCCATTGCTGGCCACCACAAACTCCAGTTGCAATGATTGATGGACAAACCCTTCCAACAATCTGGTCAAACGGCCCTTGAGGCGGTTCTCCACCCATTCGCGCGCATACGGGTTATAAGCCCCCACAGTAAAGATGCCGTCTTCGAATCCCAAAGGCCGCAGTGGTGCGACCCAGGTTTCATATAACGACCGGGACATCTCCATCCGCAGTTGCCCGGAAGCCATCTCCCAGGCTTCCTCGTAACCATTGACCTCGTAACTGGCTGCCGAAGTGGTCAGCGTCTGTTCCATTACAATAACCTGTTCCTATTTCTTGGCGGAAGGTTCATCCGTTCCTTTTTCCCTTGTCAGGGCTTCAATCTGCTTTTCCAAAAACTCAATCACACCGGGAAAATCCTCTTGCCGGATGTCGGCAGAACGGCTGACGCCTGTCATGCGGGTAATATCCATATAAATACCAGGATACGGCTTGGGCACACCTTGTTCCTGCATCAGCGTTCCCAACACCGCCACCGTTTCCCGAATGTGACCCATCTGTTCAGGCATCAGGCGAGCCTGGGGGCCGGAAACGCTCTCGATCCGGCTGACCTGTTGGCGCAAATCTCCAAAAGCCTGGCGGATCTGCTGAACCTTATCGTTATGCGTCTGACGAATTTCAGCCAGCTCCGCTTCCACTTTTTTTGAGAGGTTCTCTTCAAAGGTTTCTTGCTCAGCCACCATGCGTGCCACCGACTCACGCAGGAACCGGATCTCGCCCCGTTCACTGATTCCAAAATGCTCAGCAAGGACCACATGCGCTTCATCCAGAAATGTCGTCAATAATTCCCGGGCCTCGGGATCTTTGAGACGGCTCAATTCCACACCAGTCAAAAACAAGGGCACAGCAGA
This sequence comes from Anaerolineaceae bacterium, assembly GCA_021107195.1. Taxonomy (GTDB): domain Bacteria; phylum Chloroflexota; class Anaerolineae; order Anaerolineales; family Anaerolineaceae; genus SMBSF63. The sequence goes on from JAIOTF010000201.1 coordinate 2,249, forward strand.
AGCCATCAAACACAAGGCCGGCTGTGGTCCGCCAGCAGTGGTGACCAGGATGGTCGCGGTATACGGTTCAAAATATCCCTGTTGGCGCAACAAACGCCGCCGCTGCGAACGTTGGTCCAATCCAAAAGCTGCGCACAAGGAACGTAAAGAAACATAGCCTTTGCCATCTTTGAGATCCGCGGTATCAATCTTTTTATCCCGGAAATCCAGCTTGCGTTCTCTTTCAGGTCGAAAGACGGGTGAAACCATTGGCATTCTACGTTCCTCCTCGTTCAGCAAAGGGGGGGCCATGATGGCCTTCCCTTTTCAATTCAATCTCCGGGTACAACATAATTTTTTCTAATTAGTTTTTTCTTCCAATAATTATCAGAATTTCAGGAAGAAAAAACTCTAGCCGTTAATCATCTTACTGACCAATTCTTCCAATGCATCCGGCAAATATTCCTCACCCAAAGCCACCAGGCGCCCTGAACATATGCGTGTCAGGATTCCAATAGTTTCGCCTGTGGACACTTTTCGCTCCAGCATTTTCGAGAATCGCTCCTGCCAAACATGGAGCTCTTTCACTTCTCCCTTAGAGAGAGTCGTTCCAAATTTCTTACGCGGCACAGAACCAGCAGGACGACCAGGAGAGCGGGCATTGATCTCTAACGACATCCGGCGTGCTTCGTATAGCTGAACCCAGGCAGTTATTGTATTTGTCATTTTCCAGTAATCTACCGAATCACATCCAAAGTTACAAATTCTTCTTCACTCTCCAGTACGATATCCGTCGCCAGCGCACACAATCGGATAATCTCCCGCGGTACGCCGTTGGATTGTTCATATAACAATTCAAATGCATCG
>JAIOTF010000378.1 GCA_021107195.1 Anaerolineaceae bacterium
AGAGCCTCTCTGTGATTTTATGTTGATCTACATAATCAGCTTAGAGGCTCTTTTTTCTACAACACTTTAGTACACCCTGCGGTAGGAAACGCGGACGCGGTTTTGCAAAATGGTGTAGAATGAAATTAAAGAGCGTTAGTGCGGTCCCGTGGTAGGATGGTACTTAAACGTGGTTTGATTTTTAACCGTCAATCTACGTTAATTTCCGCTAATTTTTAGGCGTTTTAAGGCATTTTTCGCGAGGATTGGCAAAAATTCGCGGTTTATTTGAAGATTAGCAAGACTCCACGGTTAACTGCCGTGATACCCGTCCCGTTGACGGGTGGCTAAAGTTGATCGTTGGCCCGCTAATCATAAATTGATGTTATAGTTCACAGCAAATCATAAAGAACATTCAATATGTCAGATTTGCCACTTACTATCCTTGATACTCAAATAATTTCCTATGCTTTCAAAGGGCGTTGGGCTTTGCCTATCAAAGGGAAAAATATTTCTTCTATTACAGCGAATGAGTTTCTGCTAATCCAAAGTAAAAATCCAGCCCAAGTAAACTATCATGTGCCACTTCTATCGAAAATTGGTGTCGGCCCGATAAGCCAAAAATTGAATAGAGATCACCCTTTTCGCAAGAATATTACTGATCAAGTAATTCTGGATTTTGGTAATGAGTACCCAACTATAGTTGAGTACGGAAATTTAGCAATCTCAATGCTTATCAACAAACCGATTTCAAATCTGTTTTATGAAACAATCAAGTTTCACGAGAAATCACAAAGAAGAACTATACGTAAGCGCTACGATTTTTTGACAGAAAACGAAATCACCTGTATTCCTTTAACCAAAAATGCAGTAGAAATAGCCATGGAACTTCTTCAAGAATTTAGCAAGCAGCACAATCTTAAGGCAAATTTCAGAAATAGCATGAACGATATGTTAATTCTTGCTTCAACGATTGATTCTTTGGCTACTTTGATAACAGAAGATAATCTTCTGAATAAGTTTGCAGCGAGACGATATTTGGGGAAGTATAATAAACAGACAAATGTTGTGACCATTGACTTTGATGATGTCACAGTTTCTTCGTCCCGGAAAAATTTAGAGAGTAAAGGGTATATCAATAGAGGTTGGCGTATCAGCCTCAGAAATTAAAAAATAAAGTGCGGGCTAATCTAGCTTACACGCAGACTAAGCTACGCCCGAGGAGAATCGGCGCAAATTTTCAATATTTGATTCTTCACAAAGAATGTTCAGAGTTAAACCCGCCCGGCATGTTACGCACACATTAGCCACCACAAAATAAAGCGAGACGATTGAATATGAAACAGAAGAAAAAGCCCAATGAAGACAAGCAGGTAATCATCACTTGTTCGAAATGTGGGCATAAACACACATACGAATCCATCGAAGCACTTGATAGAATGTCTTTGGCAACCCCCTGTGATGGTTGTGGTTTTCTATTTCTGCAATACAGTGCAAATAAGATAGCTGCGATAAATGCTTTACTTCAGACAGACCCGAAAGCGATTGCTTTGATGAAAGCCGGGAAATTTGACGAATTTGGTAAATATCTCAAAGAGAAGACTGAACTATGAACACAATCTAATGTACAGTGACAGGAGCGGTAGTTGAACATGAAGATTAGTGATGCAGTCAAGATACGCACAAAAGAACGTGTACATCAATATGCAAAAACTCATTTCAATGGTCGATATACGAAACTTGATATTCGATTTCGAAGTCATTTTTGCTATGTGGATGCTTACACAGAGCCGGAAGCGCCAAGCTCAGACTGGCCACCACCAGACTGGCCGGAAAGTCGAGAAGAATACCTAGAGCGGCTTCGCAAGACACCGTATTATCTCTTTCGTTTACGTTACTTTGGCGATGAAGAAAGGTGGGGATTGGCATTCTATAGTTATGCGCAAGAAAAGTATGAAAAATCGGTTTTTCCAACGGGCGAATTTTTGGGAACGCTGGAAGAAGCATTTCAAACTGCGGCAGAATTTCATCTCTAAAGAATGGAGAGCCCAGGAAATGCAATCGATGGTTACAAGACTCACACACACTCTTTCATCCTGGTGGGGGCTAACCTTGCATGGTGAAGACCGGGCTTTGCCCGAGGGTAAACGGCGCGAATTTTCTGCGATTGGTTACGAGCAAAGGGTGTTAAGAGCCACAAACGCCGGCGGTACATGCTCTCGTTGGGCGGCGAAGAACAATACAGAGTGTGCGAAAATCTTCAAAGAAGGGTTCATGATCTTTTGGAGGAAATAATTGTCAGATACAAACATAAACTTGTTGGTAAAAGCGATTTCTTCATACTGGCCCAGTGATCCATCAGACAAAGCAAGGCGATACATTGGGCAATTTTATGATAGAACACGTTTGGGTACCAAAATTAGTGGGAAAGTTGAAGGAAATCATGGAACGTACACGGTCACCGTACATCTACAAGAAACCAATCTGTCTTCTGCGTGTAGCTGTTATATTGGGAAGGGTGGAAATTGCCATCATTGCATAGCACTTGCCAAAACATTTGTGAAAGAACCCTTGGGTTTTCGTGAACTTGAGACCAGAAAAATAGAAGATGTGAAAAGTATGGCGGATTTGGAAATCTATTTGAAGTCGGTAACGCTTGAAACCTTGCTATCTCAACTCCGAGGAAAAGGAATAACTCAAAAGGCATTCGCTGAAAGCATTGGAATGAACACGCGGCATCTTGCGTTGATAAAATCTAGTGAAAAGCGGAATCGGTTCTACAATGAACTTGGAGCAACCAAGTTAGCAGTATTATGGGCCTTAGAACATTTGGCGGATTCCGAAAGGTAAACATAATTTCTGATGACGGGACAAGATAGAAAAGAACGCAGCATTGGCATTGAATGATTGCTCAATCTCGACTATTTTCCACGCCAACGCTGCTTCGTTGAAAATGAATTCAAAAAACGCCAACCCGGTTATCGTGTTTTCTAGCAAAGTTGAGAATCCTGGTGTTTGAGTGAGCCGAAAACGCGATCACCTTTATTGTGGTTTTTGGTGGTGAAGTCCAAAGAATATCTGGGTTTCTACTTTCAGGGCAGGGCAAAATTACAAGAACAAGTGTCATGACAATGAAGAGCTGCACAACCTCACATGAAGGCAGCCCAGGCTAATTGCTCGGAGGGTACGCGACGCGATTTGCAAAGATTGGTTACAATGTCAGCAGCGCTTGGAGCAAAGACGCACGGCGGCTTATTATTTCGTCAGCCACCTAACAGCTTGTCGGAGAAAGTAAATTTTCCACAAAAATGCCCTACTTTAACCTGTATTACAACTAAAAAGCGGAAGAAACGCCTCAGGTAGATTTTTAAATGTTAAAACACAACTTAAACGCAGTCGATAATGCAAATAATTTTCTGCAAACTGCCACAGATTATCCAGATGATTTCCGCACTTCAGATCATCCTTCCACTAATTCCGCACCATTGGTTGGATGGCAGATGTACACATATGGTTGAAAGCCAGTTTGCTCTTGGTAAGCTACGGCGACTTCATCCGCAAATGAGGGGGCACTAGAGTTTTGCACCAAGGCAACAGCGCAACCACCAAATCCAGCCCCGGTCATTCGGGCGCCAAAGCAACCAGGTTGGGAGTCGGCAATCTCTACCATCGTATTTAATTCCTCACTCGAAACCTCGTAATCGTCCCGCAGGCTGAGATGACTAGCATTCATTAATTGTCCCAATTTAATGGCATCTCCTGCCTGCATGGCTTCGGCGGCTTGAAGGGTACGATTGTTTTCAGTGACAACATGACGAGCACGGCGCCGGATGAGCGCATCTAATCCAACCGACCGAGTTTCAAGAATTGCAAGAGGAATATCTCGCAAAGCAACTACGCCAAAAAAATCGCTGGCTAATTTGCATTGAGTTACGCGTTCATTATAAGCGGAGTCTATCAAGCTGCGGCGGGATGCTGTATCCAAAACGACTACTGATACCCCTTCGGGTAATGGAATCAATTGGGATGTCAAGTCTCGGCAATCGATCAGGAGAACATGATCCTCCTTCCCGTTGGAAGAAATCATCTGATCCATAATCCCAGATTTAAGACCCAGCCACTCGTTTTCTGTTCTTTGCGCGGCTAAAGCCATTTTTGTGGGATTCCAATCCCAGCGGCTTATCGCCCAAAACGCACGCGCCACGGAAAGTTCTAACGCCGCAGAGGAGGATAACCCTGCGCCCACAGGAATATCGCTGGCGAGAATCCCTTCCCAGCCTTGCAGGTGATAGCCCTCTGTTTGAAGTACCCATGCCATCCCTCGGACATATTCATCCCAGCTCTCTCCATGAATAATCTCATCCAATGAAAAATCAGCAAAATCGGGAAAGTCTAATGAACTGATAATAACTTTCTGGTCATCGCGCGGACGAAGAGCAATCCACATTGACCGATTAATAGTCATTGGCAGGACAAAACCCTCATTATAATCGGTGTGTTCGCCAATCAGGTTGACTCGCCCCGGTGCTCGAACAACAAAGGTGGGTAGTTGGTTGAAGCGCTGCTGGAACTCTGTAGTAATCTGTTGTTGTAAGCTCATCTCATTCCTCGTCAGTGCGCCCCTCAATCGCCTGCCAGTACCCCTGATCTAACTCGTTGTCTGACAAATGCGCATATCTTTGCGTAACGGCAATACTGGTATGGCGCGCCAAACGCTGGGCAAGTTTGAGATTGCCAGTTGATTGCAGCACGCGGGTCACAAAGTAGTGCCGGAAGGAGTGGGGGGTAATCGTGCCAGCCGCATGTTCTCCGAGAAATTCGACCACCCGGCGACGGACAATATCGCGTCCTGTGTTGGTATGGATTGGCTTGGTCACTTTACCAGCACCGATGTCATGCCGGGCGAAGAGAGGTAAGGAGGGGAGGGGACGGCCGGTGTTGCCATCGCGTGCAGCGCGTGCCCGCAAATAATCCTTCAAGGCTTCGATCGAGCGCTGCGAAAATCGCACCAAGGCCTGCTTATCACCTTTACCGATAATCACAGCCTGATATTCCTGCCAATCCAGGTCACCGCGGCGCAAGGCAACCGCCTCATGTACACGTAGTCCGGTGTCGGCTAGGGTCAACAAGAACGCCCGATCACGCAAGTTGCGCAAATGTTCTCTGGCGTCCTTAGACGGGCTGGTTTTTAACTGCCCACATTCCTCCAACACGGTTTCCAGATCGTCAACCGGGAACTGCGGCAGACGCATCCCCGTACGCCGGGAACGCTGACGGATAAGCTGCTGCACCCGCACCAGGTTAGGCTGTGCCAAATCCTCGGCAACAATATATTCGTATAGATTTTTCACGGCAGTCAAATACAAGTGGGCAGTAGCGGTGGAATAGGCATCACTGAGCCATTCCGCAAACCAGCCAACTGCCAGTTCCGGCAGGGCGGTAATCGGGGTCTTCTCGGGATCGAGGTTGCGTTCTTCCAGCAGCTCAGCAAACCGCATGAGACCGTTTTTGTAAGACAGGTAGGTACGCTTGCTGCGTGTGATATGTACCATATCCAGATAAGCTGTCGCTGCCTGGGCAATGCTCATCGTTGATGGTGCTGTTTCTTTGATTGTTTCCATGAGAAAGATCTCCACAGTTATTCACGCACACCAAACTTGTTATCATCAACATGTGATGGAAATAGGGGGCAATGATATTATCATTATATTACATTGTTGTTGATAAGAACTATTATCAACAGTAAGGAAAGGGGGAATATTGACCGAGGGAAGCATGTAAGACGAATCGCTGTAAATTGATACCGCCAAATGAAAGATAATCAGAGCGGCGGTACAAAAACCAGCTCACAAATAACTACAGCTTACTTAATGTGGCGATCGGGACTCTCGGAATTGGAATCAAAATATTCTTCAAAAATGGTAGTTGTGTCCCTATAGACATTTTCGGAACATCCTGAAAGAACTGATCACCAAAATAAGCGGCACTCTCATCACCTTCCCGTTATACCACCACGTTTCTGGGAGGTCTGGACAGACCCCCCAGAGGTGGTTTTTGCTCCCTAGCGACCGTGTCGGTTGAGCGCCCCATATGTTGCGGTGGTTTCGCACTGCGCCGCGGAAAATCACGGCGATTCCCAAAGAGCCGTAAAAATCGAGTTTCTGTGAGTTTTTTAAACCATTTAGCGTAAGTCTTGTGCAAATAGTGGAAGAGATAGAAAAAAGAGTGCAAAAAGTGCGTTTTTCACAACCTGAAATTTCGGATAGTCTCCCTTTTGGATAGTCTCCTCTTGAGAGCATTTGAGAAAAGGTGTAAAGTTACAGAAACAGCAACCGAGGGAATAATATGTCACAAATTAGCAAGCCTGGAGATTTTTGTCCCAATCAAACATGTTCCGATCACGGCAAGTTACAAGATGGAGAGAAAAGGCCCAACATTATCAAGGCAGGTAAGACCAGGAAAGGAGTACAACGGTACAAGTGTAAGAGCTGTGGTAAATATTTTGTAGAAACCACGGTGATCCTGCCGGTACGGGTGGTTTGATCGCTGTCATGCACCCCGAGGTATTCCACCTGGACGTCACAGAGGCATGAAGCTTACGCCCAGAGAACGACAGAAAGCGATTTGGAAGAGCGCAGCACGGCCCAAAACAGTCTGATTTTAGCTCTTTTATTCAATTGGTAAGGTTCAGTTTTAGCCCGGCTAGATCCGAGACTACCTTGTGTTGTCAAAAGTCCAACTAATAGGTCTAAATCTGTTTCTCGATCATTCCACATAATATCATCCTGCCCTACCTACTACTTTCTTGTATCCATTTTCTAAACAATACTTCCTCCCTCGTCTCGAAGGATCGGTAATTTCAAGCCATCCTTGCACCACCCATTGTGACAATAACAGTCTGGCCTGGCGAGTAGAAATACCTAGCAGGTTTGCCACATCAGAAGACTTGATAAAGTCTTGTTTGGCAAACAAACCCAAAACACGCCTGGCCCGATGGTCTAAGGGGCGCAAGAGTTCAATATTTTCGTCATCTGTTTCCTTTTTCGAATAGCGTTCTACTTCCTCAGCTACCCGCTCAAAGACCACAGACATCCCTTTCAGGAAATAATCCAACCAGGCTGTAATGTCCGCCTCATTGCGACCAAAATAATAGTTATGGTTAGGATGAGTAACCAAGGCATCGTAGTAGCCTTCTAAATCTTCAGCGTAGAATTCTTCCAAGGCATAGAATTTTCCTAGATCATACCCGCCCTGATATAAGAGCCAGGTGGTCAATGTTCTGGCTGTCCGTCCGTTACCATCATAAAATGGGTGAATGGTAACAAACTGGTAGTGTGCCATTCCTGCTATTACTGGAACCGGCAAATCGGCTTCTGATTCATGTAACCAACTGACCAATTCAGCCATTAGACCGGGTACATCCTCGGCTTCCGGGGGCATGTATACAATTTCACCGTTGGACTCGCGAACGACATTTTGCCCATCACGGTATGGCGTCGGCTTTGCTCTACGCCCCCGATATAACAAAGCATGGATTTTTCTAATCCGCAATTCGGCAACTTGTTGTTTGCCCTCCACCCATTTTTCAACCTGTTGCAAGGATTGATAGTAACGCTCGACTTCTCCAACATCACGTTCACGGCCTGGAAATAACCTTCCTTGCTGAATGACCTGCTCGGTTTCCTTGAGTGTCAGGCGGTTTCCCTCTATTCGGGTTGAGTAATGCGTTGAGCGGATATGCGCCTGCTGCCTCAATTGCTCTGCTACCAAAGGCGGCAAGATCGTCAAACGAATAGCTTGGTGCACTCGCTCGATTGTTTGCAAATAACGAACAATCGAGGCGGTAAAAGAAAAGTTATATGCCATAAGAATATTATAGCCGATAATCTTCCGATAAAACGCCGATAAACTGCCGATAAGTGATGTGTCGAGTCGCCCTCCCCTCTGTGTTAATGGTGCAACCTGAGTAGAAACTATGAAAAAAATGGATGCAATAGACATTTTCTCCCCCACATATATAATCCTTTGCTGACAACTGAGTAGAGATACTGAAAGACTTGTGCAAGTGGAAAGGGGTGGAGATCATAGAGGGGAAGGCGATGGTGGATCATATCCATCTGCTGGTATCGATATCACCAAAGCTGAGCGTATCGAGCTTCATGGGGTACTTGAAAGGGAAGAGTGCATTGATGATATTTGATGGACATGCGAATTTGAAGTACAAATTCGGCAACCGGCACTTCTGGTCGAGAGGATATTACGTGAGCACAGTCGGGTTGAATGAGGCAACGATAGCGAAATACGTGAGAGCAAGAAAAACACGATCAGATGATGGATCGGATCACAACGAAAGAGGCCGAAGACCCTTTTAGGGGTAGCTAAGTAATCGGTGCACGAGGCTTGAACGAAGAGAAAGCAGCGCCTTGAGGCGTAGCAAGTACCTGGCCCTTATAGGGCCAAGTCAAGCCACCCGCTATGCGGGTTGGTCTTGACTATCGGGGCGGCGCTTTCGTGGCAATTTAACCAGCGGTTGAATTGTTAGTGGTAAGTGGAAGTTGCCTTACTTCACGCTCTAAACGTCCCATTATTTTATCTGACGTCGTGTCCAGGTCGTAATCTGTCTGGAGTCCCATCCAGAATTGGGGCGACATGGAAAAATAGCGGGCTAATCGGAGAGCAGTATCAGCGGTAACGCTGCGCTTTCCCAATACAATCTCGTTTATACGGCGAGGGTCTACGGCAATTTCCAGCGCTAATCGATTTTGGCTTAATTTCATTGGCTTGAGAAATTCTTCAAGCAAAACCTCACCAGGATGAACCGGTTTCAATTTGTTGATCATTATATTTACTCCTGTTAGTGGTAATCAACAATTTTAACTTGATAGGCATCATTTTCTTGCCACTCGAAGCAAACGCGCCACTGATTATTGATCCGTATACTCCATTGTCCGTTACGGCTGCCGCTTAGTTTTCCCAATCGATTGGCAGGAGGGACCCTTAAATCGTTCAGAGAATCGGCCTGGGCGTCCCGCAAGTCCGCAGACAACTCCTCAATCAGGTTCAGAAGCCGCTGGATCAATTCGCGTGCATTTTCGTCTTGTATGGCGTTCAGGTCAAGGTTGTCAAACATCATGGCTCTAGTTTACTTGCTTTTCACAAAAATTAAAAGGCTTCAGCTTCTTTTTGCTTCCCCTTATTTTTTGAGATGATACTTAATTTTCAAATCAAAATCAAATGAATCCTCCCCGCAACAAGCTGTTTCGCTGAACGCGAAACTTTCGATGCCTTCGGCACGAAAGCGGGGTATCCAGCAGACTTTCCTTATTTATCCAAACAGCTCAAGTTGCTGTACATAAAGTTGCTGATATTCTTCTTCTATTCCTTGTTCCTTTACATATTCTTGTATAGTTTCTTCCTTCCCATACCGACTCACCGTATTGACATAATAGCCATCCGTCCAAAATTTCCCGCCCCATAATTTTCGCTTCACTTCCGGTGCCCGTTTGAATATCTCTCTGCCCGTTATACTCTTTACAATTTGGATTACCTTTTTGGGACTATACATTGGCTCTGATTGGATTAGAAAATGAACTTGATCCTTATCTGTACCGTTCTCGACGAACTCGATTTCATATCGTTTCGATATCTCTACACAGGTTTCTTTCAGTATTTCATCTACTTTTTGATCAAACACTACTCTTCGGTACCTCGCTGGACAAATATAATGATAAATCAACACCGATACATTATGACTTTTTCTCACCAGCTTACTCATAGCTTTATCTTACACCATAGATTCGCAGCAAGCTGCGGGGAATGTGCCCGAAAAAGATTCAAAGGGCTGAATCGAAAGATTTATCCTTCTCAACGCGCCAATGAGCAACACGACAAGGAACAAATCACTGACTTACTAAACTCCGAGATACTTCTTCTTCAACCCCTCAAACGCCCCCTGAACATCCTCCAGTTTTTCAAGCTGCACGCCGCCAGCCTGCGGCCAGCGCTGGCGGGCCTGTTCGATCAACTCCGGGCGGATCACAACCAGCGCCAGGCGGTAGTCGCCTGCATCTAACAAGCGCAAACCGGAGACCCATCCCTCACCGCGCGCCAGCTCAAAAGGTCCCATTTCATCGATCACCAGCAGATCGCAGGTAGTCACGGCAGCCAGGATTTCTTCCCCCCAGGCCATTTTTTCTTTATCAAAGATCCAGTGCGGTTTCCAGTCTGGGTCATAAGGATTTTCCTCTGTGCAGACATCTTCCGGGCACTGCCCCTCCAAAGCCACTGGCCAATAGGCCATCTGGCGGCGCTCGCCGGTGGTGATATTCTCAATAAGGATGGCACTTTTCTGACCGTCCTTGAATTCTGCCGGGGAAAGCACGCCCGCTGCCTGCCAACCAAGGTTTTCTGCGGCGGCAATCACCTGGCGGCAGAGGGTGGTCTTGCCACTGCCGCGCCATCCGCTCACGATCACAAGATGTCCCTTATTTGGCATTACGGCTGCCTTTACGATGCATGTTTTCATGCCCCCACAAGGCGATCAGGCGACCGGAAACCTCGCTGACCTCAACCGGGACACCATAGGTAACGGTGAGGCGCTCACCGGTGAACTCCTCTTCGATCGGACCAGCGTGCTCAACTTTACCGGCACGCATCAATACCAGGTGGCTGGCAATCGAAGCGGCTACTTCCGGCTCGTGTGTCGTGAGTACGACAGTGATGCCCTGATGGGTAAGGTTTTGCACGACTTCCATCAAACGCAATTTGTTGCCCAAATCGAGGTGAGAGGTCGCCTCATCCATCAGCAGCAGACGAGGTTGCTGCGCCAGGGCGCGCGCCACAAGCACCAATTGCCGCTCGCCGCCGCTCAAGGCGGTTACCCGCCGGTGCATCATTCCCTCCATACCAACGGCTTCCAGGGCTTCGGCGGCCAGTTCTTCATCATGGCGGCTGGGCATTGAGAGCGGCTTCAAGTAAGGAGCGCGGCCCAAAAGCACATACTCTAGCAGGGAATAATCAAAAGAGATATGCTCATGCTGCGGCACCAGGCCAATCCACTGTCCCAACTCGCGGCGTGAATACAACTCCAGGGGACGTCCATCCAGCAGGACCTTGCCGCGCTGCGGCAGCCGCCAACCGAGAGCCAGATAGAGCAAAGTGGTCTTACCAACACCATTGGGGCCAAGAATGGCCGTGATTGTGTTTTGCTCCACATCCAAAGAAAGCTCATTCAGCACGGTCTTACCATTGGCGTCATAAGCGAAAGCAATATTTTTGAAGGATAACAAGACTTTGCTCATGGATTCACCCGCATATTCCGGGACACCATCAACACAATGAACAGCAACGCCCCAATCAAGGAGGTGAGGATACCCAGGGGAATTTCACCGGTCAACAGAGTGCGGGCGATATCGTCGCCGAGCACGACAAAGGTGCCGCCGATGAGCATTGAACCCGGGGTAGTATAACGGGCATTGGAACCAAACAGTCGCCGGGCAAGGTGCGGCACCATCAAACCAACCCAGCCGACCATCCCCGCCACTGAGACGACAGCAGCGGTAACGGCCACTGCCGCAATCAGCAGCAGGGTGCGTTCCCGGCCAGGGGTTATCCCCAGTGAAAACGAGATAGTATCATCCAGCGAGAGCAGGTTCAGCCGCCAGCGCATGCGATAAATAATGAACAGCCCCAACAGGACAGGGACCAAAATGCTATATACATCGGGCCAGGTGATGTGCGCGAGGCTGCCTAATAACCAAAAAGTGATCTCGGGAAGCTGGCTGAGCGGGTCTGCCATGTATTTCAATACACCCAGACCAGACGAGAACAAAGCCGAAATGACGATCCCGGAAAGCACCAGCCGCAGCACCCAACCGCCAAAACGTATGCGGCGGGCGAGCAGGTAGGAGCTGCCCAGGCCAATAAAAGCGAAGACCAGTGCCATGCTCTGCGTGGCAGCAGCCGAACCACCGAGGAGAATGATACTGAAGGCTGCGCCAAATGCTGCACCCTGCGAAACACCCAAAAAGCCTGGCTCGACCAAAGGATTGGAAAAAATCATCTGGAACACATTGCCGGCTGCCGAAAGCGACATACCGAGAAGAAGGGCGGTGATCAGGCGAGGTAAACGCAGGTTGAACACCAACCGCTGGGCAAGCTCATCTTCCGCCAGAGTCTGAAAAGACATCAAACCAAATTTTGGATAGCGTCCCTAAAACAGGGAGAAAATGAACACCCCGACCATCAGACCAAAGAGAACACCAAGCAAGCGGACGGGACTTGTCTTCTGGACTGCACTCGTCCGTTGGACTTCGCTTGTCCGCTTGCCGGGAGTTTTTGAATCTTGTTGCGTGGATGGGTTGG
>JAIOTF010000086.1 GCA_021107195.1 Anaerolineaceae bacterium
CATCTCTGGGCGTAACTACCCCTCTTGCCAATGGATGATAGCTTTTATAACCCCATATTTCTGCAAGTTTTGGTCGAGAATAGCTACTTCCAATTCTTATTCGGTCAAATGAAATAGACATTGATCTTTCTCCTCTCTATTTTTTGAAACTAAACGCAATAAAAACTGTTATCCTTACTTTAATTCCGTCTAAACCTCACCCATTTATCACGTTGATTCGCCGTCTCAACCTTCCAACCTGCCGCAAGCCACGCACGGGCTTGAACATGCATATCATCAGTAGATGTTGGATTTGACCACCATTCACGATATCGATGAGCAGAGTTCGGTAAGCTAAAACCTAATATCTCCTCAAGTGCGGCAAATGTCAATGTTTTGTCCCGCACATCAGCAGGCAAGCGCTTCAGATAGTCATACAATGGATCATATTTACTCACCTTCTCCCTCCAAAAAACATTACAGCAAAGTGTGGTCACGCCCTAATTACCTAATCCCTAATTCCCTGGTTGACTGATTGCCTAATCCCTCTCTCCCATTCATTATACACAAATCTCAGCCTCAACAGATTCTCGGGGTATAATTCAAATGTATGTCAATTTCCTCGTGAATCGGGAGATGAGAGCCTTATGACAGAACAAAAAATCCGCGTTTTGATCGCCAAGCCGGGCCTGGACGGGCACGACCGCGGCGCAAAAGTGATCGCCCGCGCCCTGCGTGATGCCGGCATGGAAGTGATCTACACCGGCCTGCGTCAGACGCCGCAGATGATCGCCGAGGCAGCCCTGCAGGAAGATGTGGATGTGGTTGGTCTTTCAATCCTCTCCGGTGCGCATAATGCGCTGGTGCCGGCGGTGATCGACCTGCTGCGCCACAACGGACAGGAGAATGTACTGGTGTTTGTGGGCGGGATCATCCCCGAATCGGACATCCCCGCTTTGAAAGAAGCCGGCGCGTGCGCCGTGTATGGCCCGGGCACCACCACCACCGAAGTGGTCGAGACCATCCGGCGGGAAGTACTTGGTAATCCCGTTGGCTAAAACGGAACGTTAAGAAATGACGGAACTAGCGAAGGCCGTCCTGGCCGGGCAGCGCCTGGCGCTGGCCCGCCTGCTGACCCAGGTGGAGAATGACACCCCGCAGGGCCGCGAGGCGCTGAATGCGCTCTTCCCGCACACGGGGCGGGCGCATCTGGTGGGCATCACCGGGGCCCCGGGCACAGGCAAGTCCACCCTGGTCAGCCAGTTGGTGCGTGCCTATCGCCAGCCGCAGGATGGCAGTCTGCCATCACGAATGGGGGTGGTGGCGGTTGACCCAACCAGCCCTTTCACCGGCGGCGCACTGCTCGGCGACCGGGTGCGGATGCGCGATCTGAGCGGCGATCCGGGTGTCTTCATCCGCTCGATGGCGACCCGCGGCGCACTGGGCGGACTGGCCCAGCGCACGGCGGCCGTGGTGCAGGTGCTGGACGCGGCCGGATTCGATGTGATCTTCATCGAGACGGTGGGCGCAGGCCAATCAGAAGTGGACATCGCCCGCCTGGCGCTGACCACCCTGGTGATCGCCGCCCCCGGCGCAGGCGATGACATTCAGGCCAGCAAGGCCGGCATCCTCGAGATCGCCGACATCCTGGTGGTCAATAAAGCCGACCAGCCGGGCGTTGACAGCGCGGTGCGCGCCCTGCAAGCCATGCTGGGGCAGGCCACAGCGGCCTCCGGCAAACACCTGCTGCACGCTCCGCAGGAAGATGCAAAGGAAGAGACAACCAGCGGCTGGGAAATCCCCGTGCTGCGCACGACCGCCACCAGCGGCGAAGGCGTCCATGAGCTGGTGACAGCCATCCGCCAGCATCAGGACTACTTAAAGGAAAGCGGCAACTGGGAGCAGCGCGACCAGACCCGTCTGCAAAGCGAGTTGCAATCCCTGCTGCAAAGCACCCTGTTGGCCCGCTGGCGGGAAACGGTCTGCGATGCGCACTCCCAGCAAACGCTGGATCTATTAGCTATGCGCAAGATTTCTCCGCTGCAAGCGGTGGAGAGACTGCTGGAAAACAATCAATTGTAGTAACGACTTCAGTCGTTATCCCCCCGCAGGCTGTCACTGCGAGTCCCCGAGGGACGTGGCAATCTCCACCAGGAAATTGCCAAACGCTTTTGCAAGCAAGACATAACCACTGAAGTGGTTACTACAACGAGAAAAGAAAAAATTTCTAAGGCAGAACACGACCCTGCCGGGGAGCAGCAGTGATTAATCAGTAACAGCCCTCGCGGGTTGTCATTGCGAACAAGCAAAGCGAGCAGGTCCTCCAAAGGAGGGTATCGTAATCTCCATCGAGGGATTGCTATACTTACAGGAAGATTGCCACACCCCTTCAGGGCTCGCAATGACAGGTATCTGTTTATACTCCCCCACCAGGGACACAAATGCTAGTTTGAAATCATAATGGATTGAAGGAGTAACAACCGCATGGAACGAACATTGATTGGCGATGTAAAGGCAAAGATCGGCGAAACGGTCAAGGTGCAGGGCTGGTTACAGAAGCTGCGTGACCAGAAGAGCATGCAGTTCCTGATCCTGCGCGACCGCACCGGTCTGGTGCAGGCGGCTTTCTGGAAGAAGGGCGACCTGGAACTGGCCGAGAAAATTTCCACCCTGGGCACCGAAAGCGCCCTGACCGTGACCGGCAAAGTGGTCGAGAACGCCTCGGTCAAGCTGGGCGGCCTGGAGATCCAGTTGGAAACGATCACGGTCGAAAACAACGCCGAAGCTCCCCTGCCTTTCGAGCCTTTCTCCAGCGAAGCGCTGCCCGCCCTGGACTTCCGCCAGGACTGGCGCTATATGGACCTGCGCCGCACGCAGAACCTGCTGCTGTTCCAGGCCCAGACGACCCTCGAAATGGCGATGCGAGAATACTGGACGCAGAACGGCTTCATTGAAATTCACTCGCCCAAGATCATGGGTTCGCCCAGCGAGAGCGGCGCCGAGCTGTTTGAATTGACCTACTTCGACCGCAAAGCCTACCTGGCCCAGTCGCCCCAGTTCTACAAACAGATGGCGATGGCCGCCGGGTTTGAACGCGTGTTTGAGGTTGGCCCGGTGTTCCGCGCCGACCCCTCCTTCACCTCGCGCCACATGACAGAATTCACCGGCCTCGACATGGAAATGTCGTGGATCGACTCGCATGAAGATGTGATGTCCTTCCTGGAGAACTGGCTGGCGTATGCCTTCCAGAGGGTCAAGGACGAGCACGGCGAGCAGATTCAGGAGCAGTTCGGCAAAGAGATGGCCGTGCCGAGCGTGCCCTTCCCGCGGGTGACAATGGACGAAGCACTTAACATCCTCGCCGAAGTGGGCTACGAACTGCCCGCCGAGAAAAAGGGCGACCTTGACCCGGGCGGCGAACGGGCTGTGGCCAGATATGTCAAGGAAAAATACGATCATGACTTCGTGTTCCTGATCGACTGGCCGATCAGCGTGCGCCCCTTCTATCACATGCGCCACCCCGACAACCCGGAACTGACGCGCAGCTTCGACCTGATCGCAGGCGGCCTGGAGATCACCACCGGCGCCCAGCGCGAGCACCGCTACGATGTGCTGCGCAGCCAGGCGCTGGAAGCCGGCCTGTCGCTGGAGATGACTCAGTATTACCTGGATTTCTTCCGCTACGGCTGCCCGCCCCACGGCGGCTTTGGCATGGGCCTTTCCCGCCTGCTGATGGTCATGCTGGGTATCGAAAACATCCGCGAGACAGTCTTCCTGTTCCGCGGGCCAAACCGCCTCAACCCGTAATTCCGGAGGAAAGATGATCCTGGGAGAACGCATCCGTCCGCGCGCCATTGAACGGGAAGACCTGCCGCTTTTTGTGGCCTGGTTGTACGACCCGGAAGTGCGCCAGTATTTGCTGATGGACCTGCCGCTCTCGCAGGCGCAGGAAGAAGACTGGTACGAAAACATGCGCAAGCAGCAGCCGCGCCAGCATCCTTTGCTGATCGAGGTCACCACCCCGCAGGGCTGGGTGCCGGTTGGGAACATCTCGCTGTTTGATTTTGAAGATCAACACCGCAGCGCCGAGCTGGGTATCGTGATCGGTGACAAACAATACTGGAATAAAGGGTATGGCCGCGAAGCCGTGAATTTAATGATAAAACACGGTTTTCAAACATTGAACTTGCACCACATCTATTTATGGGTATATGCCACCAACCTGCGCGGCATCCGCGCTTATGAGAAAGCCGGTTTTGTCCACGAAGGGCGAAAACGGGAAGCCATCTATCATAAAGGCGAATATATTGACCTGTTATTGATGGGCATCCTGCGTGCAGAATGGCAAGAGAATATGACTTTACCAGGAGAAGAAAAATGATTGAACTGGATCAAGAGAGCATTAAACGCAGTCGCATGCGATACGGCGAAATCCAGCTTTATGCCGGGTCTGCCTGCCCTGAACTGGCCCAAAAGATTGCAAATTATTTAGATGTATCCCTGAAAGGCCGGGATGTGATTGAATTTCCCAATGAGAACCTGTTTCTCAAATTGCACAGCAGCGCCCGCGGACAGGACTGTTATGTGATCCAGACCCATGCCACCCCGCTGCACCGTAATTTAATGGAAATGCTGATCATGATCCAGACCCTGCGTCTGGATTATGCGTCTCGTGTAACGGCTGTGATGCCCTACCTGGCTTACAGCCGTTCCGACAAGAAAGACCAGCCGCGCGTACCGATCACGGCCCGCCTGGTGGCAGACATGATCGAAGTAGCAGGCGCATCGCGTTACATCACCATGGACCTGCACGCCGGACAGATCCAGGGCTTCTTCACTGTACCCGGTGACGTGCTGCGCGGGGCGCATGTTTTGAACCCCTATCTGCGCAAGATCCGCCCGCAAATGAAAGACCCCGTAGTGGTCACAGCTGACCTGGGCTTTGCCAAGAAAGGCCGGCAATACGCCCATGTGCTGGATGCGCCGATGTCCTTCATCGAAAAGCGGCGGATTGCCAATGATGCCAGAGCAGAAGCCCTGACCCTGATCGGTGATGTAAACGGTAAGGATGTAGTGCTGGTGGACGACGAAGTGGACACCGGCGGCACGCTGGCCCAGGCCGTGAAAGTGGTCAAGGAACACGGCGCGGCCGATGTGTACATGGTCTTTGTGCATCCGGTCTTGTCACGCAACGCGTCCGAGCGGCTGGCGGCCCTGCCGGTCACGGAGTTCATCACCACCGACACCCTGCCCATTCCAGAACAAAAACGGGCCTTCTTCGGAGAGCGGCTGACGGTGTTGACCGTCTCCCAACTGCTGGGAGAGGTCATCCGGCGTGCGCATGAAGGGCGCAGCGTTGGCGCCATGTTCAACGAGTAAGTTCAATAACGTTGTGTGGATTAAAAAGCTGAATTGATTTAGTATCTGTAGATACCGTTCGACCTTTTGGTGAGCATTGTAGAGAGGACCTGATCTACGAAACAGGGTCTTTGCCCTAAGGGACAGGTCAGATTCACCCTCCACTTGCCTGACCAGTGCATCTTTTCCTAGCATACACTGTTTCACCTTCTAAGATACAAGGGACAGGTTTACCCATTCGGGCATGATAATATCCAACCTGTCCCTCTCTCTCACTCATAAAATAACGACTGCAGTCGTTACTACATAAGAAAACTATTTTCTCCTTGTAGTAACCACTTCAGTGGTTACAGGAGACCCCCTTGCCTGAACTTCCTGAAGTCGAAACGATTGTGCGCTCGCTGCGCAGTGCGCTGGTCGGCCAGACGATAAACAGCGGCGAGATACTTTGGCCGCGCACGCTGGCAGCACCCGGCATGCAGGAATTTACAGCCCGCTTGCCCGGCCAGACCATTCAAAGCCTCGGGCGGCGCGGAAAACACATCCTGATCCACCTTGACCCGGACACCCTCATCATTCACCTGCGGATGAGCGGCGACCTGCGCGTGGAAGAAGGCTGTGACCCGCAGGGCGTCCCGCTCTCCCTGCAAAAGCATGACCGGGCAGCCTTCCATTTTGACAGCGGGCAGCGGTTGGTATTCATCAACCCGCGCAAATTCGGGCGGGTGTGGTTAACCAACAACCCATCCGGACTGCTTGACAAGTTAGGCCCCGAGCCGCTCGATGAAGCCTTCACCGCGGATGTCTTTTATCAACGCTTGCAGGCACACAAACGTCAGCTCAAGCCGCTGCTGATGGACCAGCACTTCCTGGCCGGCATGGGGAACATCTACACCGACGAGGCACTGCACCAAGCCAGACTGCATCCACTGCGTATCTCCAACAGTTTGACCCGTAAAGAGGCGGAGCTGCTTTGGCAAGCAATTCGCGAGGTACTGCAGGAAGGCGTCCGCCGCAATGGAGCCAGCATCGACTGGGTTTACCGCGGCGGCGACTTTCAAAATGATTTCAAGGTCTACCAACGCACAGGCGAACCCTGCGCAGTTTGCGGCACGACCATTGAGCGCATGCTGGTCGGGCAGCGCGGCACGCATTATTGCCCCGTTTGCCAGAAACAGCACGGATAAAACGGAAAACAAGCATTTCTAACAAAATCATTATTCTGTTTGATACCGGTTTGCTGTATACTGGAATTAGCCATCATATATCGTCAATTTAACATCTCACATTTAGAGAGGGAATATCATGTTTGCGGAAAACTCCTTACTACCGGCTGTCATCTTTCTGGTGATTGGCGCACTGGGGGGAGCAGTGCTGGTCACCCTGTTCTCAGGCCAAAGAACAGAAAACGATCCTGAATCTGAGCAAACCACAGATCCCTTGCGCGCGCAGCCTCGCAGACCAGCCGGGCTGGAGAGCGGCAATTTCGAAAAAGCTGCCTGCTTATGGCACGATGAAATCGAAGGCCATCTGGTGGTCGAGATGAAAGGTGCTTCTTACGCCACTGCGAAAGAAATGGATCCTGCCACCCAGGAAGCAGCAGACAGCCTGGCGCGCAAATGGCTGGCATGGCTGGGCAAAGAGGCCCCGCCGGCTGCGGCACCCGCGGCGAGCGCTAAGGACCTTCCCTCGCTGGAAGAGCTCAAGATCACCGTGCCCGCCCCAGGCAGCAAAGCAAAAGCAGCTCCGTCCATCATCGGAAAAGAAGAAAAGGATAAAACGCCGGAGATCATTGAGGAAAGCATCGTCGTGCAAATTGACAATACCCTGCAAGATATGCTGACTGGTTCTGAACTGGAAGCCCGCAACATTCGCCTGACCGAAGGCGCCAATATGGGCGTCATCGTGTGGATCGGCAGCGAATATTTCCAGGGGATCGATCAAGTGCCCGACCCCGTGATTGCCAAGGTGATCCGGGAGGCCGTGGCGGAATGGGAGCGGCGTTCTGTCCCCAATCGTTAATCAATACCTTTTGCGGTAAAATTAGGCGAGATCACCATAAATAGCACAAGGAGTAAAATGACCACCTCAGAAGAACGCATGAAGATCCTCACCATGATCCAGGATGGCACCATCACTGCGGAGGAAGGCATGCGCCTTTTGGAAACCATGGAAGACCCCCCAAAGCGCTCTGCGGCGCAAAATCGGCCCACAACGGCAGGCGGCGGCAGCCAGCGTTATGTGCGCGTGCGGGTTACAGATACTGAAAGCGGCAAGACGCGGGTCAACGTCCGCCTGCCCGTCAGTGTCGTCTCCGCCGGTTTAAAGATGGGGGCGCGCTTCTCCCCCGAGATCGACGGGCTGGACATGGGCCAATTGATGGGTTACATCCGCACCGGCGAAACCGGCCAGGTGATCGATATCTATGATGATGAAGATGGAGAACGGGTAGAGGTTTTTGTGGAATGATTTCCAGATATTGACAAAACAGCATAAAGCTGCGGCGAATTTTCCTGCCGCAGCTTTTTATATATCGCCTTCATTCGTTTTTACGCAGTGGGCAGTTTCTGCCTTGTTTCAAACAGATTTTGCAGTGAAATCACCACATGCTCCTGCATCTGCTGGTCAAAGTTGGGATAGGTTTGCCCGGTGCTGCTGGTCTGTCGGACGATTGCCCCAGCCAGTTTTTCCAGCAGTGCAGACCCTGCCTCGGGGGAACGCAGGCTCAGACCTGTCATCGTCTCCCGACTGAGACGCACCACCTTGCACACCTCCGCCGCCTGTGCGGCTGAAGTATGACTGTCGCGTCCCAGGGCAGTGGACCAGCCAAAGACGCCGCCCGGTGCAATATGCGCCACGGTCAGCGGCGGCCCATCGTAGGGCTTGTAATTGATCAGGACCTCACCTTCCAGCAACAAATACAGATGTTTAGCCGATTGATCCTGGTCGAAGATGACCACGCCCGGCGCATAGGTCTTGTATTCAAAGATCGCATCCAACGCATCCAGTTGTTCGGCGCTCAGATCCCGAAAGATTGGCAGGTCACAATACTTTTTATCAACCATACAAACAATATTAACGATAGCGACAAACGGGGAGTAGTGGCAAACATCCTCTTTCAGCAGACAAATCTTACTAGGTTGTGTTACATGCGTGCCTCAAAGCTATGACAAAAATCAAATTGTGAAGATTACCCATCGCAATGTGCATTAAACACGGCTGACAATGACAAACAAAAATGTAACTTTTTCAGCCATTTCGCATCTATAAAAATGAAAAAGAAATTAACCACTAAAAAATTATTGTTACGAAGGAGAAATAAAAACATGGAAATGAAAATTGACTTCCCCGGCGGCGCACGCGTCAACGCCAGCTTTGGCCCCCACACGATCATCACCGACCAGGATGGCTCTGCTCCCTCCCCCTTTTCCACATTTCTGGCCTCGTTAGGCACCTGCGCCGGGATCTATGTGTTGGGTTTCTGCCAGCAGCGCCGCCTCCCCACTGAAGGGATCCAGATCATTCAGCGCATTCGCCAGAACCCGTTCTCCGGCATGATTGACAAGGTCGATATGGAGATCCAGGTACCGCCGACCTTCCCGGAACGTTATCATGAAGCCCTGGTGCGTTCGGCCAACCTGTGCGCAGTCAAAAAGCACATGGAGACCCCGCCGCAATTTGATGTCTATACGAAAATTTTGGAGCCTGCGGCCGCGTAGCGTATTGATCCTCCCCAAAATTAAACTCAACAACCTCCCAGGCAGATGAACTTCCCGGGAGGTTGTTTTAATTACGAGCTTTGTGATAACGGTTTCCATCGTTAATTTTGAAACGGATAAACATAACGAATGAATTCGTTACTACAGTTTGGACAGCACGCTGTGCAGGTGCTCTCTGTGCAAATGCAGCCAGCGACTTTCTTCTTACAAAACGCTCTCCCGCAAAAAAAGACCTGCTATAATACTTTTATCACTCCCACGATCAGAAGGACAGAACCATGCGGCGCGAAGCACTCATCTGGAATGACATTGACCAACTCATCGACCACTTAATCCCCCAATTTGAAATCGAATTTGATGCCATGATGATCATCACCCGCGGCGGCATTGTGCCGGGCGGCATGCTGGCCGAAGCGCTGGACATAGCGAACATCCTCACAGCAGCGGTGGACTTCCCCGCCGAGCTGGAAATGAAGCGCAATCGCACCCATTCCCGCCTGTACGCCCTGCCGAAATTCCTTCAATTCCCTGCTGATCAACTGCTCACTGACCAACGTTTGCTGATCGTTGATGACGTTTGGGGCTCAGGCCGCACGATCACTGCCGTCAAAAACCGCGTGGCTGGCGCCGGAGGAAAACCCCGCACCTGTGTACTGCATTTCAATCCCTACCGCAACCTGTTTGGCGATGTGCGCCCGGATTACTTCGCAGCGATCACCTATGCTTATATTATTTATCCCTGGGAGACCAACCGCGGGCTGGAAGGTATCCTGCTGCCCAAAATGCCTTCGGATGGGTAAGAACAAAAACTCAAAAATATTCTCTTATTGCAAAATACACATATGCCTTCCCTGTTTTTCGGCAGAAAAAAGAGGATAGTTGAGATAGAGTGGTTTTTGAAAGGACAAATCAGGAATGGAATCCTTAGATGCTACTGAAAAAGTATTATTGGAAGCTGGGGAACCACTACATTATGGGGAAATTACTCAACGTATGCTGAAACGAGAATGGTGGCAAACCGATGGGAAGACACCAGATGCTACAGTCAATGCTCGTATAACAGTAGATATCAAACGGCGCGGTGAACTCTCGCGGTTCATGCGCACAGCGCCTGGAATTTTTGCACTACGCCAATGGGGATTAAAAGAATACGCTCGGCAAAAGAAGAATCCTAAAACGCAAAAGGTTCTGGATACTGAAAAATATAGTTTCACTGATGCGGCTGAAGTAGTATTGGAGAATTTTGCTGAAAAACAGCCAATGCACTACCGCCAAATCACTGACCATATTCTGGAACTGAAATTGGTTGACACGGAGGGACAAACACCAGAAGCCACCTTGTATGCAATGGTTTTGACCGAAATTAAACGCCATACTGAACGCGGTGCTACCCCTCGCTTTGTAAAATATGGGCGTGGTTTAATTGGCCTACGCAAATGGATGGGAGAAGGTTTAGCTTTTCGCATTGAACAACACAATCTTGATGTGCGAAAAAAATTACTGGCGCACATTTCCAACATCACACCAGATGACTTTGAGCAACTTCTGGGTCTTCTGTTAAGCGAAATGGGCTTTGAAAATATTGAGGTAACCAAATCCAGCGGTGACGGAGGTATCGATGTGCGCGGCACGCTTGTTGTCGGCGATGTAATCCGTACCACAATGGCTGTACAAGCGAAAAAATGGAAACACAATGTTCAGTCGCCAATAGTGCAACAGGTACGCGGCAGTTTGGGGACTCACGAGCAAGGCATGATTATTACTACCAGTGGTTTCAGCAAAGGTGCACAAAAAGAGGCGGCCCGAGCAGATGCTATTCCTGTTGCACTGGTCAATGGAGAACAATTGGTTGATCTATTAATTGAGCACCATGTATTAACCAAACATGTGCCCTATGAGCTTATCTATCTCGATACAAACGAAGAAGAATAGAACTAACAATATATACAAATAATTGATTGGAAAATCTCCTGTTGAAAAATTCAGATTTCCCAATTTAAGCCGATAATTCACCAGGTTTATCAGGCTGGTTTAACAAACCCGCCCCCGAGAAATCAAGGATAATGTTTTTTCTAATACCTGCGTTGTCTTTGCCGCATCTTGCGCTGCCGTTGTTTCATGCGACGAATAGCTTTCTTCCGATCAA
>JAIOTF010000318.1 GCA_021107195.1 Anaerolineaceae bacterium
CGAAGTTGTTTTGTTTGGATATTAAGCAATTCATGCGTACATCAATAGGGAAAGCACTTGCAAGCGAGGTTACGTTGGCAGGTGCTTGTAGTGTCCCAATGTGCTATTGTTATGTTGCATCAACATCTTTAAAAGTTTATTGCGTTCATCAGGAAGGACGGCGGAGCCGCCCTTTCGGGCGCATACCATGCGCCCCTACCATGGTGATATTCTGTTATTTGGATGGATTTGCATTTATCGGAGAAAAACAGTTTTGTGGATAATTCATTTTCTCACCACCCGGAATGCTTTCCTTACGGGAGGGATTATGACCAGGAAATGGGTGATGAGCAGCAATGCGAGACTCAATCATCCTTCCGCACAATCCCTTCGCGCCAGGCGAAGACGGCTGCCTGGGTGCGGTCGGAGAGGTGCAGTTTGCTGAGGATGTTGCTGACGTGACTTTTGACCGTTTTCTCGCTGATCACCAGCCTGGCGGCGATATCTGCGTTTGACATACCATCGGCGATGCGGCGCAGTACTTCCTGTTCGCGCTCAGTCAGTTCGCTGAAGGAATTGATTATCGGCTCATGGTCGCCGCGCAGTTCGGCCATCATGCGGCTGGCAACCTTGGGGTGCACGGTGGCTTCCCCGCGGGCGGCGCTGCGGATGGCTTCGGCCAGTTCCTGGGGTTCAATGTCCTTGAGCAGGTAGGACAGTGCGCCTGCTTTGATCGCAGGGAAGATGTGTGTGTCTTCGTGATACGAAGTTAACACGATCACCTGCGAGCGTGGGCTGACCCGCCGCACGCGCCAGGTGGCTTCCACCCCGTCCATGTGCGGCATGAGCAGGTCCATCAGGATCACATCCGGGGCAAGCTGGGCGGCAAGCTCAACCGCTTCTTCGCCCGAGGCGGCTTCTCCCACTACTTCGATATCTTTTTGGGCAGAGAGATAAGCAGCCACCCCGCCGCGCACGATGGCATGGTCGTCTACCAGCATCACGGTGATCAGCGTTTCACTCATTGCTTTTCTCCTTTTGGGTTTGGATCGGCAAGCTGAAGATGAGCCTTGTGCCGTTGTCTGAGCTGGCCATTTCCAACTGCCCCCCTTCGGCCTGGATGCGCTCACGCATTGAGATCAGTCCCATGCCTTTGTGTTCCTGTCCGGCGTTAAAGCCGCGCCCGTTGTCGCTGATCTCCATTTGCAGTTGGGTGTCATTGAAGTGCAGGGTTACGCTTGCTGCAGTGGCACTGCTGTGACGGTTGATGTTGGATAGTGCTTCCTGGACAATGCGGAACAGGGCTTGCTCTGTTCCTTTGGGAACTTTGCCGCTGCCTTCCACCTGGAAGATGGTCGGGATCTTGCTGCGTTTCTCCCAATCCTGGATATGCTCGCGCAGTGCTTCCACCAGTCCCTGGCTTTCAAGCTGCACCGGTCGCAGGGTGTGGATGAGGGTGCTCAGCTCGCTTTGAGCCTGCCGGGCCAACTGATTGGCGGATTCGAGTTCGCGATAGGCCAGTTCCGGGTTTTCTTTCCATTGAAGTTTGGCGGCACCCAGGGTCATCGTAATAGCGAATACCTGCTGTTTGACGCTGTCGTGCAGTTCACGTGCCAGCCGGTTGCGTTCTTCCAGGGCGGCCAGTTCCTGTCGGGTTTCCATCATGTTTTGCAGTTCCTGCGACATGCGGTTGAGACCGTCCGCCAGTTGACTGATCTCATCTCCTTTTTGATCGTGAATGCTCGCTGAAAAATCACCCTGCCCCCAGGCAGAGGCAGTTTTCGAGAGGGCATTCAGCCGGTGCGTGATTCCGCGTGCCATCAGCGCCCCGAAGATAATCCCGATCAATCCGGCAAACAGCAAGAAAATTGCCAGAGAAGGCAAAAACGCGTGTAAACCGACCTGAACAGATTCCCAAAAAGTGATTGGCGATAATCTTGCAAAAGCCGTCCCCACCAGTACTTCTTCATCAAAAATAGGCACAGCAATCGACAGGTCTTGTTCACTGCTCACGTAATACATCTGCCTGGGGTTGACATCAATGGCTTTTACCCTTTCCAGCAGGTCTGCTTCTTCAGATGTGGTACGTGTCAGGATGGGGATGTTTTCTTCAATGATCGCGGGGTGATTGGAAGCCAGTACCATACCCGAATCATCCAGGATCACGATCACGCTGTTTGGAACGCTGTAGGGGATGGTTGCGTTCATTTCGGCTTCATGCATTTTTCCGCCTGGACGCCGGAAGGCATTGATCCATTCCCTGATTGCCTGCTGATCTGGCGGGTCCTGGGTTATGGCTGGAACAAGGGTAGTCATTTCCTCGCGGATCACCCGGATGGCGACCAGCGACAGCTCAGGCTGGTTCTGTGCGAAGCGGCTGAGCGCCATGAAAAAGAGTAATTCCACCAAAAATAGTGCAATGACTGTGACCAGCATATAACCCAGGGTCAGTTTCCACTGCAAGCGCTTCATGGATGAAAAGAATTGGCGAAGTTTTTTCATAATTTGATTCTACCTTAGAAAAACAAGAAGATGTCCCGGCAGGAAGTTGATGTTAAAGGCAAAAAAGGCTGCGGTGTGCCGGTTTGCAGCGATGTGGATTGCAATATTCCAAGCATAACTTTAGCCAGCAATTCTGCAATCGGTCTGGGGGCGGAGATTGTCCCCAACCAGAGATGGGTCATTTCTGATGGCGTTTTTTTACAGAATGTTAAAGAAAATCCACTGGTGGAATTTGTGTTTTCAGCCGCTTGGTTTTATAATATCAATAGAGTCCCGTTGATCTTCATTGATAGATCAAGCGCATCAGCACCGCAAGGCTGCCACAGCTTTGCGCTTGTGGGCTTTATTATTGAGATTTCTTATTTATAGAGGAAAAATGAAAAAAGTAGTTGCGTGTGCATTGGGCGAATGTGTCCATGTCGCCGGCGTGATGAATTTCCTTCGCCTTGCCGAAAAAACAGGCTGGCAGACGGTCTTTCTCGGCCCTGCTGTCTCCGTTGAAGATGTCCTTGAAGCCGCCCGGCAGGAAGAGGCTGATCTGGTCGCTGTTTCTTATCGTCTCACGCCTGAGACCGGCGAAAGACTGCTTGGCGACTTTGCCGAGGCGGCGGATGAGCTGCGAGAGCAGGGTGTGCGTTTTGCCTTTGGCGGCACGCCGCCGGTCGCCGAGCGTGTGGCTGCCATGGGCTTCTTTGAGCACGTTTTTGATGGCAGTGAGACCAGCGAGGACGTTCTTGCTTTCTTGCGCGGTGAAAAACTGGATGTCCTGACGGAAACCAATTTTCCTCAGACAGCGGTCGAACGCATTCGTTGGAAATCTCCCTATCCCATTCTTCGCCATCACTTCGGTTTGCCCACCATGCAAGCCTCTCTTGCGGGTATTGAGCAGATCGCCGAATCGCGCTTGCTGGATGTGATCTCGCTGGGTATCGACCAGGACGCCCAGGCGAATTTCTTCCATCCAGAGCGTCAGGACAAACGCCGTGCCGGGGCGGGCGGCGTTCCCGTGCGCAGTGCACAGGACTACCGCAACCTTTTTAATGCCAGCCGCCGCGGCAATTACCCGTTGCTGCGTACTTACTCCGGCACGGATGATTTCATCCGCCTGGCAGAGATGTATCAACAGACGATCAAGATTGCCTGGTGCGCCATCCCGCTTTTCTGGTTCAACCAGATGGATGGCCGCGGCCCCTGGGATTTGGAAGGCTCGATCCGTGAGCACCAGAAGGTGATGGCCTGGTACGGGGAACGCAATATTCCCGTTGAACTCAACGAACCCCATCATTGGGGCATGCGCGATGCGCCGGACGTGGTCTTTGTGGTCGCAGCTTATCTTTCGGCATACAATGCCCGGGCGATGGGTGTGCAGGATTACATTGCCCAGATGATGTTCAACAGCCCGCCCGGTCTTTCGGACCGCATGGACCTGGCCAAGATGCTGGCCGTGATCGAGTTGGTTGAACCCCTGTGCACTTCGGATTTCCGCATCTGGAAGCAGACCCGCACTGGTCTGCTCAGCTACCCCCAGGAGGTTTCCGCTGCCCGCGCCCATCTCGCGGCGAGCGTGTATGTGCAGATGGCGCTCAAGCCTGATATTGTGCATATCGTCGGGCATACTGAAGCCCACCACGCCGCCACCGCCGATGACATCATCGAGGCCTGCCGCCTGGCGCGACGGGCGATCGAAAATGCTCTCAATGGTCAGGCCGATATGACTGCGGATGAGCGCATTCAGGCCCGCAAAGCAGAACTGGTACGGGAAGCCAAAGTCACCCTGGCGGCCATCGCTGCTCTGGCTCCCTCTGGCACGCCCGGCCCCTTTGTTGACCCACCTACGCTGGCGCAGGCTGTGCAGTCCGGCATTCTTGATGCCCCCCATCTGCGCAATAATCCCTTCGCCCGGGGACAGGTGTTAACCCGCGTGATAGACGGCGCCTGTCTGGCTGTAGATTCCGCCGGACAAGCGCTGACAGAACAACTTCGTATAGATTTATTAACCTAAGGAGTTACACATGAAGAGTCCAACGAAATACACGGTGATTGGCGCCGGGCATGGCGGCAAGACAATGGCTGCTTATCTGGCGTTACAGGGGAAAGAGGTAACGCTTTTCAACCGCACTTATGAGCATGTGAAGATGATCGCGGCCCGCGGGGGTATTGAACTGGAAAGAGATGAAAGTGGTGTACGCGGCTTTGGTAAGTTGGCACAGGTCACTTCGGATATGCAGGTTGCTCTGGCTGATGCGCAAATGATCATGGTTGTTGTGCCTTCGTCTGCTCATCGGGATATTGCCAACCTTGCCTCCCCCCACCTCAAAGACGGGCAGATCCTGATTTTGAATCCGGGCCGCACCTGTGGCGCGATCGAGTTCTGCCATGTGTTGGAAGCATGTGGCTGCACGGCTGACGTGACCATCGCCGAGACAGAGACCTTCATCTATGCCAGCCGTTCAGATGGCCCGGCCCAGGCGCGCATCTTCCGCACCAAGAACGCCGTGCCCCTTGCCGCACTGCCTGCCAACCGTACCCAGCGCGTGCTGGATGCGATCAATGATGTCTACCCGGAATTCATCGATGGGATCAATGTGCTCAACACTGGCCTTAACAACATGGGCGCTATCTTCCACCCGGCCCTCACCATTTTGAATGCCGGCAGAATTGAATCAACGCTCGGCGATTTTCAATTCTACATTGATGGAGTGACCCCCTCGGTGGCGCGCGTGCTTGAGGCGCTTGACCGGGAGCGGGTCACGGTGGCGGCCAGTATCGGCATCCGCGCACGTACTGCCCGGGAATGGCTGACCGCTGCCTACAATGTGACCGGGGGTGATTTGCTGGAAGCGATTCATAACCAAGCCGGGTATTATGGGATCAACGCGCCCAGCACCCTCAATCATCGCTATATTTTCGAAGACATCCCGATGAGTCTCGTGCCGATGGCCTCGCTTGGCAAGAGCTTTGGTGTTTCCGTGCGCGGCATGGATAGCTTGATCCGCCTGGCCTGCATTATTCACCAGACGGATTATTGGCGCCGCGGCCGCACCCTCAAGAAATTGGGCATCGCCGATTTTTCCAGCATCGAGTTGCTGCGCTATGTCAATGAGGGCATCAAGCCGGAGTATTAATCTGAAATCCCGACTTCGGCGAATGTCTCGCTGTCTGCATTATTGGACATGCTCTTCTACAGGAAAATCTGATGAACCTGGAAATTACCAGTCCTGCATTTGAACATCAGCAGGGCATCCCCGACTTGTATACCTGCAAGGGAAAAGATATTTCTCCTCCTTTGCAATGGTTGGAGCCACCTGCCGGCACGCAAAGCTTTGTCCTCATCATGGACGATCCCGATGCCCCCATTGGCACCTGGGATCATTGGGTTGTTTTTAATATGCCAGCAGAATTGCGCCAGTTGGAAGAAGCTATATCTACCCTGCCGCCGGGAACTCAACAGGGGTGTAACAGTTGGCGTAGAAATGATTATGGCGGGCCCTGCCCGCCCGGTGGGGCGCGGCATCGCTATTTTTTTAAGTTGTATGCGCTCGACACGCGTTTAGATTTTCCTAATGGCGTGCGAAAAGGGAAGCTGGAAAAAGCGATGCAGGGGCATATCCTTGCTCAGGGTGAGATGGTTGGGATATATAAGCCGTAAAAAGGTTAAAATATTTTCGCATCGTAGAGACGCAGCATGCTGCGCCTCTACCGGATATTGATAATAGCAATCCAATCGTATCAAATTACCAAGTTTATTCACACCCGCGTAAATCATACAAGCGGCGATAGCGCGGTTCGCGCTTGGCGGTTACTTCTTCCACCAGCAGCACGCATTCATCCTCCAGCGATTCCTGCACTGTTCGTGGCAGCTCGTCCCAATACATTTCATCTACATACAGATAATCGTATCCCGCTGCCACCAGTCCATTCAAATACGGCTCTTTTTGTAACTGGCGCCATTCCGGCTTGGCCTGATACCAGGTGGTATACGAATCGCTGGTCCGGGCGAAAATGGTCGGCGAGCGTGAGGGCAGGGGGTCGAAGACCAGGCTGTCCTCTTCCAGCTTGTTCCAGTGATGTTCCATCATTTTCGCGTCCAGCGGATCGATGAAATAACTCAGCACCGGCTGCTGGATAGCGAAGAATTCAGTTGTCAGGAAGACCAGTCCACTGATAATGATCAGCACTCCTGTTGTACCAGCGAAGAGTTTCGCATAGTCTTTTTGCCGCTGCGCCCAGTTCCATGCCAGGGGCACGAAGAAGAGCATTGACAGCTTGGCAAAAGTATACAGGCGCACGGTGTTGCGCACGCCGGTTGAGCCGGTGAAGTTGACGAAGAGCATACCCAGCGAGATGACACCGGAAAGCACCAGGGCGGCTTCGTACCAGCGTTCTGCACGATAGGCTTTCCAGCCCCATATCACCAGCAGAGGAAAGACGAGAATGGACGGGCCGATTTCCAGCAGGGCGGTAAGGAGCTGCCAGGGGTTGAAGAGGGACAGCTCGCCTAACTGGGTGGAGATGATCTCCGGCGGCCAGGCGAAGGCGAAGCCGATGGTTTGGTAAGAAGTGTTCTCTGCACCGGTGAACAGCATGCCAAGCTTGCTGGCGAGGGTGTCGGTCAGTGCGCCGCCTTGCAGCAGGGCAAAGGCTGTGCCGATAGCTACGGCCACCAGCCAGGATTTTAGTTCAGGCGGGAATTTGAGATTGCGTTGGCGGATGGCAGTGATCGCGGCCAGCAGGCCCCAGGCGGCTGTGATCAGTACCAGACTGGTCTCGGACATCAGGCCGGTGGCGCCGATCAGGAAGATGGTGACTACCAGCGCCCATTTATTGCGCCAGCGGTTGAAGGTCAGCAGCAGGACGAAAATCAAGGCAGTATTGATCGTGCTGTTGCTGGCAAACATACTCATGGCGCTGTTGCCGATCAGTCCGTTGGCGAAGGCAAAGGAGAAGGGGCGCGGGCCGCCGCCTTCGAGCGCCCAGTTGTTCATCAGTGCTTCGGCCAGGGTTGGGCCGGTATTA
>JAIOTF010000406.1 GCA_021107195.1 Anaerolineaceae bacterium
AATTCTGGATGTCGGAAACTGGCATTATCATCCACGATCATCAATGCATCCAGAGCTAATAAGCGATGGTCTGATGTGATCACTAGCGGCTTTATTTCAATCAATGTCGCATCCATCCGCAAGAAGGCCCGCCATAATCCGTATGCAACCTTCATAAACTGTTTCCAATAGTTTCCAGGAAGACCAATGCTGGCCGCGACATCACGAATTTGATAATCCCTCAACCCTAATAATGGGTTAATGGGTACCTTAATTGACTCTTCCTCAATCTTTTGACTATCATGGGAATTGCCAGCCAAGCCAGATGCCAGCATGACAGGCGATCTTAACTTGCGGTCAATCGTCATTGCTAAATACCAGGCATCCACAATTTTCACTACTTCATCAACCAACACCCGGCGTACGGGGTAGCCCTTTATTTCCATAGAAAGCATCTGGGTAACCAATTCTTGTGCTTTGCGTGAATTCTTGGCCACCAAGATTCCCCCAACCTTGCCTCGTCCGCTTGTCAATACCTGTGACTTAACAACAACCCGACCCCCTAAATCATCTGAAATTTGCTTGGCTTCACTTGCAGTTGATGTTACTCTCCCCCGCGGAATTGGTATTCCGTATTCAGCAAGTATCATCTTGGATTGATACTCGTATAACCTCATTCGGTCTCCTGACTAAATTACTGCTTCCCAACCGCCAAAAAAATTATAACATGATGAAAAACTCCAATGAATAAAAATGATATGAATAAACCTTTCAATAACGCAACAAGCCGGCAATAATTGCCGGCTTGTTAAAGTCGATTCAAGAAAAGGTTAATCCCCGGCTAAAAATGCATCCAGGGCTTTTTTGCTAATTCGGTAAGCATTTCCAATCTTGCGGGCTTTCAAATCACCTGCGGTGATCGCTGCCATCACATCCTCTTCCGAAACCCGCAAGACAGTCGCCGCTTCAGCCGGTGTCATCACAGAGCTGGCCGCAGGCGCTGCAGCAGCACCATTACTGGCCCCGGCAGAGGCATTGGTCATCCCAGACAATGATTGACTGATCACGTTTCCAACCCCAACACCGGCACCAATACCTGCGGTCAAACCCGCCCCGCCGCTGGGATTCTGCGCCGCATCGCGCAGTGCATCAGCCGCCTGCAATTGCGTATAAGTCTGCATATCCAGCATACCCATTGCCCGCAATTCTTCCGCCGACTTATCTGAGGGTTTCAGATTTCCAATATAGAAGGATTTGAAGGTCATGCCAATCGCGGCAAAATCATCCTGCAGCTTTGCCCGCACACCAGCCCCCAGTTCCTCTGTCAGGCCAATCAATTCAACCACACTCTTGTTTGCAGCAGTCTCACCCAGCAAGTCTTGCAACTTCGAAAGGATCATTGTGCGCAGACGGGTTTCAATATCAGCCATGCGGTAAACACCATTCGCACCAACCAACTGCGCAATAAATTGTACCGGGTCAGCTACCTGGAAACTATAGGTGCCAAAACCTTGCAGCAGAGCAACGCCCAACCCCATACCGGGATTCTTTACAATGATCGGCTGGGGCGTCCCCCACTTGCGATCAGCAAACTCCTTGACTGACACATAATACACTTCCGCAGTGAAAGGTGTACGATCGCCAAAGGCCTTGCCAATAAAATCAATCAACTTAGGAATATTCGCCGTAGCAATCGTGTGTCGACCGGGGCCGAACACGTCAAGCGACTTGCCATCACGGTAGAATACTGCCCTCTGAGATTCCCGGACGATCACCTGGGAACCAATGCGCAGATCCGCTACACCGGTCTCAGGAAATCGGTGAACGATCTCATCCTTCATTTCACTGGCGTATTCAACAACATCAAAAATTCTAGCCATTTTATCGCTCCAAAAGATATCTTCTAAATTCAATCAACCAAATTAAGTAATTTCAGTTTCAATCCCAACTTACTCAGACACTTCTCCACTCGCCGTCAAAATAACATCCGAACGACGGTTGAAGGCTTCCACGCAATCTGCTGCTACACTTGTCAAATGACGAATGGCCGCTGGCAAGCCGTCGGTGCCCAGCGAAGCCTCTACATTATCAACGCTGCTTTTCACCATATCCACCATATCCAACATGCCCAGATCATATTCGTAGATTTTTGACAGTTCTTCTTCATTGATCTTGACTGCGTCGAAGAAACCCGCATAGCCATACGAGGCATTTCGAACACGATCAATAACTTGACGCAACTTTATCGCCGCTCCTTCCAGGTCATCCACAAATTCAATAGCGCCATCACTGATCACCTGACGTTGCAAAGCAGAAATACTCTTCCACTGTTCTTCAAAACGGTCCGCGATCAAATCACGCAGAAGCTTGTCCGACGCCCTGCGATTAGAGCGGTCTATATATCCTTTAAAGCCGGGAACTTTACTCAACAATTTCTTGAAAATGTCTTGTTCCGAGGTGACTCGGTCAAACAGGTCATCCATCACTCCTCCTTACACTAAAACCAATCTACAATTTGACCATCAAATCAGTCGTAAACACAATCTTTATGCAATAGCTATGATAATTATAGCGTGTTTTATGGTAGAACAACAACAAACAACAAAGAGCAAAGTTTTCCTGCCATGTTAACATCTATTTTGCATGGATTGTAAGGTGTTTGTAATGCCTGCAATCTTGAAATTTGTTTTTTACAGCCTATAATAAGGTTAGTTCAAAGTAACACATTCAAAAAAAGCAGTACATACTAATAAGGAGGTTACCATGTTATTTGCCCCGAAAGAAAAAGGTCAAGGTCTGGTGGAATATGCACTGATCCTCGTCCTGGTGGCCGTTGTCGTCATCGTCATCCTGGCTTTGCTCGGCCCCGCCATCGGCAAGATTTTCAGCAACATCGTCGAAGCTGTCTAGTTTCTAATCGTTAGTACCTTAAACAACATTAATTCATTTTGCTCCACTTTTTATTCGAAAGGAAAAATCTCATGTTATTCGCTCCCAAAGAAAAAGGTCAAGGTCTGGTAGAATATGCGTTGATCCTCGTCCTCGTGGCCGTTGTCGTTATCGTCATCCTGGCTCTGCTTGGGCCCGCCATCGGCAAGATCTTCAGCAACGTCGTCGAAGCTGTCTAAATTTCAGCTAATTACTATAAAGAAACAGCTCTGCGAACTGCAGGGCTGTTTCTTTTTGAGACTCTGGCCCAATTATTGCAACAATAAATGAGAAATTTCTTAATATGCCATACTATTTTATTAAGTGCAATCTACCACACAGATGGCATTTTGCCGTATAATAAAATAGCATAATGGAAAAGAATTTCGATTAATACTGCATGTTCAAACAAAACTGGAGGAGGCCCACATGGCAAAAGGTGGTCGACGAAAAAGCGGACAGATTTTTATTATCCTTGCACTTGTCCTGATTTTGGTGCTTGCTGTTGTTGCTTTCCTGATGAAAGATCGTATCTTCCCCCCACCGGACGTTGTCCAAGAACTACCCACCCAGGGTACGGTAGAACAGGAAATGGTTGACATTGTCGTGTTGACCCAACCAGTTTCAAGGGGGGACGCAATAACTGACGATATGTTGGCGATGATCCCATATCCAAAAGAAGATATGCGGGAAGGGCTATTCATTACTAACCGTCAGGATGTTGCTGGAAAATTCGCCAAAATTGATCTGGTAGATGGCGTGCCATTAACCACCAACTCATTGACCGATATTCCCTTGGGCTCTTATGCTTCAGCACAAATTCCTGCCGGAATGGTCGCGATATCCATGCCGATTAGCAAACTGACGTCGGTCTCCTATGGTCTCCAGCCCGGTGACCATGTCAACATCATTGCCTCATTCAACCTTGTTGACCTGGATGCAGACTACCAATCCATCCTGCCAAATCTCAACACTGTCGTGAATGCCCCTGGCGCTGTTGAACGTACAGCCACAGGTGAAACTGATGAAACCAAAATCACCACAAACACTATCACCGTAGACATTGCTGGCGCAGGATCTCCCGTTGGCCGAATTGAAATTGACCCCGCCCTTGGCGAAACAGGCCCGCTGTACGTAATCCCATCTGAAGAACAACGGCCAAGGTTAGTTACCCAATCAATTGTGCAGGATGCAATTGTTCTGTGGGTAGGAGACTTCCCATTAGACGGCAATATTTTTACAGAAGAAGAAGTAGTCGTCGTGGATGAAGCCGCCTCTGTTGAAGAAAATGAAATTGCCCCCCCTGCCAAAACCGCTCCATCTAACATCACATTGATCGTTTTGCCTCAAGATGCGGTAGCGCTCAATTACCTCATGCTTTCAGAAGCGGAATTGAGCCTGGCGTTGCGCAGCACTGGTGATGAACAACAAACTTCCACAGAAGCCGTCACGCTGCAATTCATTATGGATCAATATAACATTCCGTATCCCACAAAATTGCCGTATGGGATGGAAGAACCGGCAGAGAATTTTGGCTTCAAGGCCATTGAACTGGAAGATATGCCCGTTCCTGAATCTCAAACACCACAATAGAAGTGGTTATGCACCAAAATTTGGACAGAAGGTTTCTATAAAAACGGAGCATCGCGACTAACATAGAACGCTTGGAGTTACTATGCCAACTCGTCAAAATATACGAGTATTAATTGTTGACGATATTGATGAAACGCGAGAAAACATTCGCCGATTATTGCAATTCGACGCTAATATTGAAGTCGCTGGAGTTGCTAAAGGTGGAAAAGAAGCGCTCTCGGTAGCGAGCAAAATTGATCCAGACGTGATCATTATGGACATCAATATGCCGGATATGGATGGCATCACTGCAACTGAAGCCATCCGGCAAAGAAATCCATTTGCTCAGGTTGTGATTCTATCTGTACAAGGCGATCAAAACTACATGCGTCGAGCGATGATGGCCGGGGCGAGAGACTATCTAACAAAGCCCCCATCCATCGATGACTTGACTTCCGCCGTCAACCGTGCTGGCGCTATGTCACACGATGCCCGCGAAAAAGCGGCCCGTGCTTACCCAACCGCGATTGACGGCTCTGAAACATTCGGGGGGGCTCCCCTTACCCAATCCAATATTGTTGTTGTCTACAGTGGCAAGGGAGGCTGTGGCTGCACCACTCTGGCAACGAACCTTGCTATTGCGCTAGATCTTGGCAAGCAATCACGAGATGATAAAGTACTCCTAATTGATGGCAGCATGCAATATGGCGACGTTACTGTTTTTCTGAACGAACAAGTCCGAAACTCCATTGTAGAGCTTGCCACAAGAGTGGAAGACCTCGACATCGAAGTCGTAGAAGACGTCATCCTGAAGCACAATGCCTCGGGCCTGCACATCCTGGCTGCTCCGCAACGCCCCGAACAAGCAGACACGGTGAATGCTGAACAATTTAGTAAATTACTTAAATATCTGCGAAAGCTTTACAGATACATCATCGTTGACACCTCTTCATACCTTACTGAAGCAGTCCAGGCAGCGTTGGACGAGGCGAATCTCATTCTTTTGCTTACCTCGCAAAGTATTCCTGCCATCAAAAATGCAAATTATTTTCTTAACTTGACCGATGCTTCAGGAATACCCAGAAATCGTATCATGTTCATTTTGAATAAATACGACAAGAAAATTGCAATCTCGCCTGAAAGAATTGGAGAAAGCCTTCGTCACAAAGTTACAGCGACAATTCCTTTTGATGACAAAACTATTGACAACGCCATTAATCAAGGCAAGCCCTTCATCTTGGAGAACAAAACACTGCCCATCAGTAAGAGTATCATCGCCATCGCAGAAAGAATCCCCGAAATAATATCGGCAAACGCTCAAAATGACGAAGAGTGATCTTCGTGAGGAGTCCAGATAAAAATGTCAATATTAAAACGTCTTCAAGGCGATCAAGATAATTCATCTGATGATGGTAGACATCGTAGTCCAGCACTCCAATCTCGCAGAGTGTCAGCGCCTGCAACTACGTCAGCCCAGAATACGTATCAAGATCTAAAAACCCGTGTTCAAAATAAACTTTTGGCCGGCCTTGATCCAACCCTTGATATCAGTCAAACGGCTGAAGTACGAAAGACAATCCAGGAACTTTTTGAACAAATTCTAAGCGAAGAAAATATTGTTCTTTCACGACCGGAACGTGCGAGGCTTTTCGAACAAATCACTGCCGAAATTCTGGGTTTTGGTCCAATTCAGGCGCTACTTGAACTTGATGACATCACAGAAATCATGGTGAATGGGCCCAAAAACATTTTTGTTGAACGCAAAGGCCGGATAGTACGCGCTCCTGTAACATTTGAAAATAACGATCACGTGATGCGCGTCATTGAACGAATCGTTGCTCCACTAGGAAGGCGTATTGATGAGTCCAGCCCTTATGTGGATGCACGTTTGCCTGACGGTTCTCGTGTAAATGCAGTCATTCCACCCATCTCTCTTGTCGGCCCCGTAATTACCATTCGTAAATTCTCCAAAGATCCGATCACCGTTGACCAACTGATCGGTTTTGGTTCCATCACCCCCGAAGCAGTAAACTTCCTGAAAGCATGCGTAGAAGCGCGACTTAACATCGTTATCTCGGGTGGTACTGGTTCTGGTAAAACCACCCTGCTTAATGTGCTTTCAACATTCATTCCTAGTGATGAACGCATTGTCACGGTAGAGAACGCCGCAGAACTTCAACTCCGGCAGGAACATGTGGTAACCCTCGAGTCAAGACCGCCTAACATTGAAGGCCGTGGAGAAGTTACTATCCGGCAACTCGTTATTAATACCCTTCGTATGCGTCCTGACCGTATCATCGTGGGTGAGATTCGTGATGAAGCCGCTCTGGATATGTTGCAAGCAATGAATACCGGTCATGATGGTTCCATGACTACCGCCCACTCCAACAGCCCGCGTGATACTACTGCCCGTATTGAAACCATGGTTATGATGGCAGGCATGGAATTGCCGGTGCGAGCCATACGTGAACAAATTTCCTCCGCCGTAGATGTTGTCGTTCATCAGGAACGCTTCCGAGATGGCACCCGTAAAGTGACCAACATCACCGAGGTCGCCGGCATGGAAGGCGACGTGATCACAATGACCGACATCTTCACGTTTGAACAAACCGGCTTTGAAGATGGACGCGTTATAGGCCGCATCCGTCCCACTGGTATGCGCCCGCGATTCATGCACAAGTTTGCAGCAGCAGGCATCAATCTTCCTCCAACTGTTTTTGGTGTTGGCAGCCGAAGATTATAGTAGAATGGAAAACATAGTGGGTAACAGGACCAATAAAGTATTAGATTTCAGGCAAGGTACTATATGCCAAACCCAATAATTATCCTTGCGATAGGCGGTGGTTTAGCCATAATTATGCTGCTTGTTGGCATCGTTTCGACGGTTTCAACAGATAAATCAGCAGTTGAAGAACGGCTTGGCCAATACATAGACCAGGAAACACAAGAAGAAATGGAGCGCATCAAGCGCACTCCGCTTACCGACTGGGTGAACACCAAAGTAGAAGGGTCGGAACGCGGCGAGCGAATTGCCAAATCGCTGGCGCGCGCCGACATTAAAATGCGGCCTGGTGAATATATTGGCCTGTTGGTCATTGCAGCGTTAGGCGCTGGATTCGTCTTCTACATCATCGGCGGACGCTATATCCTGGTTGGTTTGCTGGGCTGCATCGTTGGCTTCTTCTTGCCTGGTATGTATGTCAAACGGCAGCAAAGCCAGCGTTTGATCAAATTTGACAACCAATTAGGGGACATGTTAAATCTAATGGTCAATGGTCTTCGGGCAGGTTTTTCAACCATGCAAGCAATGGAAGCTGTCAGCAAGGAACTGCCTCCGCCCATTTGCGATGAGTTCCACCGCGTTGTTCAGGAAATGCAGCTTGGCATCCCTATGGAGAGAACATTAGACAATCTTCTCAGGCGCATCCCCAGTAACGACCTGGACCTCGTTATCACCGCCATCAATGTGCAAAGAGAAGTTGGTGGTAATCTGGCAGAAATCCTGGACACGATTTCCTTTACCATTCGTGAACGTGTCCGCATCAAAGGCGAGATCCGGGTGTTGACCACCCAGGCCAGCTATTCAGGGAAAATGCTATCCTTCATGCCATTGGGAGTGATGGGTATTCTGTACCTCATGAATCGTCCATACATGATGGAATTCTTTATGCATGGCGCCTGCGGATACGTTCCGCTGGGTATCGCGGGTATTTTGATTGCACTTGGATCATTTGTCATGGGTAAGATGGCCGATGTTGATATTTAGGGTCGGAGGTTTGTAATGAGTTCAATACTCCCAATTGTCATTATTGCAGTCTTGATTCTTGGTGGGGCCATTGTTCTTATCGTAATTGGCCTGCGTAATCCAAATACAGTTAATGAGCGCGCACTGCAAGAACGTCTGGAAGAATTCGATCGGGTTGGAGAAGAAGTCGATCTCGAAAAAATCGAGCTCTCGCAACCCTTCTCTGAGCGCGTCATCTTTCCTGTCGCACGAAAGCTGGGGGAACTCGCCATTCGCTTCACCCCGCAAAACGCACGTACAGCTCTCGCCAAACGGCTTGAGCTCGCCGGAAATCCTGGCAAACTGGATCCCACACTTTTACTCTCTCTTCAATTTATTTTGATGGCTGTTTTTGGTGGAGGTATTTTTCTTGTCGCCAACCTGGGCCCCAATGGCTGGCCAATCACCCGCACCATTCTTTTTGCATTGATCTTTGGCATTTTAGGCTTCTTCTTTCCTTCTTTGTGGCTAAAATCTAAGATTGATCGGAGACAGTTGGATATCCGGCGTGCGATGCCCGATGCACTTGATTTGCTCACAATTTGCGTTGAAGCCGGTCTTGGTTTTGATGCTGCAATGGCAAAAGTAAGTGAGAAATGGGAAACTGAATTATCCCTTGCCTTTGCTCGTGTCATTCGTGAAATTCAACTTGGCAAAGTGCGACGCGAGGCGCTGCGCGATATGGCTGACCGAATCGGCGTGAACGATTTATCCAGTTTTGTAGCCGCAGTGGTCCAAAGCGAACAACTCGGTGTTAGCCTTGCAAAAGTCTTACGCATCCAATCCGATCAGATGCGGATCAAACGCCGTCAACTTGCTGAAGAAGAAGCACACAAAGCTCCTTTGAAAATGCTTCTCCCAATGACCTTATTGATCTTCCCGTCATTGGTCATCGTCTTAATTTCGCCTGCTGCGTTCCAGATGATCAGTTCAGGTCTTGGAGAGATGTTCGGATTTAATCCGGATGTGATACCGGGTTGGAAATAAAGACAATCAATCTCGATTCTTAAAGGCGCAGATGCTCTATCCAAAATGGGTCAGCCAGCCGACACAAATCCTTTACCAGGGCTTTTGGGCTGCGCTGGACTGGCTCTATCCCCCATTTTGTGCTGGATGTGGAAAACCAGGCACATTATGGTGTGATGAATGTCAAAATGCATCAAACCCCATCTCCCTGAATTCAATATGCGTCCATTGCGGACAAGTTTTGCCCAAAGAGCAACGCATCTGCGCCGTTTGTCGCAAAAACCCGCCCCCTTATACGGCTATGCGAAGTTGGGCGACATTTTCTGGCCCCTTACGAAAAGCCGTTCACAGCTTGAAATACCAGCAAAATATGGGGTTAGGCATCAAGCTGGCTGACCACTTAATTTCATTGCTTGATCAATTAAATTGGTCACTTGACTTCATCACCCCGGTACCTCTGAACTCCAGTCGACTAGCAGAACGCGGATATAATCAATCCAATTTGTTAGCTCGGCCAATCGCGTTCGCCCGCCAGCTGCCTTTTGTGCCAGGTTCTATAAACCGCACCAGAAACACGGCCTCTCAGGTTGGCCTTTCTGCAACAGACAGACTGGAAAATGTGACCGGTGCCTTTGAAGCTAACCGCAAAATCGTGGATCATAAATCAGTCTTGCTGGTAGATGATGTAGCAACAACAGGAGCAACGCTTGCGGCTTGCACGCAAGCGCTCTTGTCCGCCGGGGCAGAAAAAGTATACGCAATCACTCTGGCTCGTGCAATTTTCAAAAATTCTGATTCGGGAGGTGTTTGAGACCAAAATCTAGCTGTAAGCGCACTAACTTTTTATATCAATTTTAGGAGGAATAGTTATGGCACTCGAAGTTGATATCTTTGCTCGAAATCTGGAAATCACTGACCGTATTCACGATTATGTTTCCAAAAAGGCTTCTAAATTGGATAAATACCTCAATTCGATTGAGGAGGTTCGCGTTGATTTAGCGTTTGTCAAATCGGCTCGAAATGCTGGCGACCGCAATGTGGCTCAAATCACCGTCCGCGGCAAAGGATTTATTCTTCGCTCAGAAGAACGGACTGAAGACATATTTTCCGCCATCGACCAGGCCCTAGAAAAAATCCATCGCCAGATTGAACGATATAAAGGCAAAAGGCGCCGCGGGCGTGGCAACGGCATACCGGTGGGGGAAGCCTTTGCAATTGATGTTGAATTTGAAGAAGAGGAAAAAGAGCCCGTTATCGCTCGCCGTAAAGAATTCACATTAATTCCCATG
This sequence comes from Anaerolineaceae bacterium, assembly GCA_021107195.1. Classification (GTDB taxonomy): domain Bacteria; phylum Chloroflexota; class Anaerolineae; order Anaerolineales; family Anaerolineaceae; genus SMBSF63. The sequence goes on from JAIOTF010000406.1 coordinate 10,519, forward strand.
GGCGAAGCAGAGGCCATTGAACAAATGACTCTCCTTGGCCATGAAAATTTTTTCATCTTTTATAATGCGGAAACCAATGCCATCAATGTTCTCTACACCAGGCGTGATGGGACCTATGGCTTAATACAGCCCAGGCTTGGGTAACTACATTTATTTGTGATTCTCAAAACCCCATGGATTCCAAGGATCTGTGGGGCCTTTTTTTTCGTTCTCAGACCAGAATTTCCTCTGCTTTTCTTCTAAAGCTATATTTGACATGAAAGCAATAATTTTCCTTGTCACTCTGGCTACCATACGCTATAATCACATGGCTATAAATTCACAAAAAGGGCTGATAAATATGATTGATGTAAATGAACTTCGCAAAGGCGTGACTTTTGAACAAGATAAAACACTATTCAAGGTAACGGATTACCACCACCACAAACCAGGCAGAGGTAAAGCTACTATTCGCATTAAAGCTTACAACATGCGCACTGGCTCAAATGTAGAAATGACATTTAATTCAAGCGATCGCGTTCAGGATGTGCGCTTGAATTACCACAATGTTCAATTCCTTTACAGTGACTCAGAATTCTTCTACTTCATGGATCAGGAAACATTTGAGCAGCATCTTGTCTCCAGCAATATTGTTGGAGATTTAGCTGGTTTCTTAATACCAGAAGTGATCGTAAAACTTACATTGTACGAAACTGAGGCAATTGAGATTGGCCTGCCTACATCCGTTGACATGACCGTCACTGAGGCTTCTGCTGCTGTCCGCGGGGATACTGCCACGGGCGTAACAAAACTGGTAACTGTCGAAACTGGCATGAAAGTCGGCGTCCCGAGTTTTGTGGTTGAAGGAGACGTCATCAAGGTAGACACTCGCACAGGTGAGTATCTTACTCGAGCCTGAACTTCACGATATGAAAGACAATAGGTTCTGGCCAATCGAAGCTCATCGGCCGGAACCTTTTTTAGCGTCAATTGTCACCAACTGTTATTTGCACAAGAAAGTGAAATTCCATGCGCACTCCAGACGGCAAAGAATGTAAATATTTTTATGGGAACTACTATCGCGGTCAGTCTCATGAAGAATGCCGCCTCGTTGAAGGTACATCCGAAGAAGAAGAATGGAACGCTACGCTCTGCAGCACATGCCCGGTTCCAGCTATTCTCAGAGCTAATGCCTGCCCCACCATGGAGTTGCATGCCGAGATCAAGCCTCGTTTCCTTGTCTTTGGAAAAGAAATGAAAATTAGCGCATTTTGCACAAAAAGCAAGCAGATCGTCAAAGAACCCGAGATTGGCTGTGGCCAATGTCATCCATTGCCATCAATTTTCTTCGATTCGGATGAGGATTAAACGCACCGTCGTCAACTCGGAATTTATAAGATATATCTTAATTCGTTGATTGCAGCCTTGCCATAACTGGTCTGTCTGGCAATAGATTGGTATAATTTTGAGTGGAATCATAGACTTATTAATGTTAATTGAACCTGGGAGGTAGGAGTGAATTCACGAAAACAATCGTATGTAATCTATGTGCTGCTCTTTGTTGCGGTCATAGCGCTTTTGGTGTACAGCTTTAATTCACAAGATAACAGCCAAAGTATACTGAGCATCAACGAAGTTGCACATGAAATCCAGTTGGGTAATGTCGAAAAAATCGTTGAAGATGCGAGTCAACTCAAACTTACATTAAAGGATGGCTCACAACGAGAATCCACAAAAGAACCCGTGGCGACATTGGTTGAACAGTTATTGCAACTTGGCGTTAAATCTGAACAAATGTCACCCGAGCAGATCAAGATTGAAATCAAGTCCCCAAGCAAATGGGCTGGAGTTCTTTCTGCCGCAGGCTATATCTTGCCAATGCTTCTTCTCGTTGGCGCCTTTTTCTTCATTTTCCGTCAGGCACAAGGCAGCAACAATTCAGCCATGTCTTTTGGCAAATCCCGGGCACGCATGTTCAGCGAAGACCAGCCAACGGTCACATTCCAGGATGTAGCTGGTATAGAAGAATCGAAAGAGGAATTGCTGGAAATAGTCGAATTCCTGCAAGAACCGCAAAAATTCATTGCTCTGGGTGCACGTATTCCCAAGGGCGTACTACTCGTCGGTCCTCCCGGCACAGGTAAAACCCTTCTGGCCAAAGCTGTATCAGGGGAAGCTGGCGTGCCCTTTTTCTCAATCTCTGGTTCCGAATTTGTTGAAATGTTCGTAGGTGTAGGCGCCAGTCGTGTCCGCGACCTCTTTGAGCAAGCCAAACGCCAATCACCCTGCATTGTCTTTGTTGACGAAATTGATGCGGTCGGACGCCACCGCGGCGCTGGCCTGGGCGGCAGCCACGATGAACGCGAGCAAACCCTGAATCAACTGCTCGTGGAAATGGACGGCTTTGGGACAGACACGAACGTGATCATTATGGCCGCTACCAACCGGCCAGACATCCTTGATCCTGCATTGTTGCGCCCCGGGCGTTTTGATCGTCGTGTTATCCTGGATCGCCCCGACATGGTTGGACGGGAAGCCATCCTGAAAGTGCATGTGCGCGGCAAACCCCTCGCCCCAGATGTAGATTTGAATCTTATCGCCCGCGGTACCCCTGGTTTTGTGGGCGCTGACATCGAAAACCTGGTGAACGAGGCTGCAATCCTCGCCGCCCGAAGGAACAAAAAAGTGATCACACAATCTGAGTTTGAAGAATCCATCGAACGTGTGATTGCAGGCCCGGAACGCAAGAGCCGCCTGATTAGCCAGGAAGAAAAAATCATCATCGCCTATCATGAAGCAGGTCATGCTATTGTGATGCACACCCTGCCTGAAGCTGACCCTGTCCAAAAAATCACCATCATTGGGCGAGGCATGGCCGCCGGTTATACCCTCGCCCTGCCAATCGAAGACAGAGTCCTGCAATCTCGCAAGAAATTGCTCGCCGAAATGATTGGATTGATGGGTGGACGTGCTGCTGAACAACTCGTTTTTGATGACTACACCTCTGGAGCGGCCAACGATATTGAGCGTGTTACAAAAATCGCCCGCAACATGGTCACCCGCATGGGCATGAGTGAAAAACTTGGGCCTATGGTCTATGGGAAAAAAGAGGAAATGGTGTTTTTGGGCCGTGAGATCTCCGAGCAACGAGATTATTCAGAAAAAGTAGCCGAGAATATCGACGAAGAAGTAAATAAATTGACCAAATCAGCCTTTGATAAGGCCAGCGCCATACTGAACCAATACCGGGACAAACTGGACGCAGTGGCAAATCGCCTCCTGGAAGTTGAAACAATCTCTAAAAAAGAGTTTGAAGAAATCTTCCCATCCCCCGTTGAAAAGAAGAGCGGAACCCCCTTATTGCTTTCAGCAGATTAATCAAACACACGAAAAAAAAGAGCCGGGTCATTCCGGCTCTTTTTTTGCTTACACTCACTTTGCACCATTCTCAACATATTCCCGTACCAACTCCCGGCGCAGCAATTTGCCCACCGCCGTTCTTGGGAACGTATCACGAAAAGCTACCAGGGAAGGACATTTATAAGCCGCTATTCGCTCTTTACACCAATCCCGAATTTCTTCACTGCTAACAACATGGTCGGTTTGAAGGATCACCCAAGCCTTCACGACCTCGACCTGCTCGGAATCAGGTACACCAGCGACGCACACTTCTTTCACCGCCGGATGTTTGATGAGTACTTCTTCGACTTCGCGCGGCCATACCTGAAAACCGCCGATCTTGATCAAATCTTTCTTTCTTCCAACGAGATAAAAATACCCGCCCTCGTCCATTTTTGCAATATCACCCGTAAACAACCAGCCATCACGAATCGCATTCTTGGTTTCATCCGCTTTGTTGTAATAACCTTGCATGATCTGCGGGCCGCTAATGATCAATTCCCCTGCTTCTCCGGGCTTTAAGTCGCATTGCCCTGTTTCAAGGTCAACAATTCTGCAATTCACATCCGAAATAGGCAGTCCAATTGAACCCTTTCGATTTTCGCCATACATCGGATTACAATGGGTTGCTGTTGGAGCTTCCGATAAACCATACCCCTCAATCAGCTTTCCCCCAGTCAATTTCTCGAACTGTGCTTTAGTTTCCGGCATCAATGGTGCTGAACCTGAAATACATGCTTTGATCGATCGCAAATTATATTTACCAGCCACAACGTCTGGATGCCGGTTGATTGCCCGGTAAAGATCCGGAACACCCGGAAATAGTGTAGCTTGATAGCGATCGATGCTCCGCAAAATCGCTTCAATATCACGTGCATTGTCGATCAAGACCATCGACGCCCCTAAAGCCACGGCCATTCCCATTCCAATCACCATGCCGTAAACATGATATAGCGGAATAGCAGCCAATAAAACCTCTTGACCTTCCTCCAAACCAACCAGCCAGTGACTGAACTGGAGGATATTTGCCACCAGGTTTCTATGAAGCCCAACAGCGGCCTTGGGAATACCCGTAGTGCCACCGCTGAACTGGAAAATTGCTGGATCATCAGGCGCAACATCCGCCTTCAGCAAACCTTTCCCATAATGTTTTCTCAATAATCCAACCAGGCTACTACTACCCCCTTTCGCGCCCTCTGTTACAATCTCGGCAGGAGCTTGCCCCACTCCCTTCAACAATCTCGCATCTTCCAATCGAGATAAAATAATTTGACATTCTGACAGTTCTGGACAAATGCCCTTCAGAACCTGGTGGTATTGATCTAACGCGACCACAATGAATGCGCCTGATTCTCTGATATGGTAGTCAAGCTCATCCGCCTTATAAAGCGGATTCATGGCAACAACAACCCCGCCAGCTTTTAATATGCCAAAGTAAGCCAATACAAATTGGGGACTATTGGGCATAATGACCGCGACCCGGTCGCCTTTATGAAGTCCTATCTCCAGCAAAGCAGCCGCAAATGCATCGCTCAATTTATCTATGACTGCATAGGAAATCTTTGCGTCTTTATAAATTGTACATACCCGATCCGGGTATTTCCGGGCTGTTCTTTTCAATAAAATATCTACTGTTATTTCGGGATAAGCCAAAGAAGATGGCACATCGCTGTCATAATGGTTTAACCACGGTCTTTTCATCCTGAACTCCTCCTTGTGAACACTACCACTATCCATCTGACTGAACAGGATAGATCCAGCCATCATCAGCACGGATATAATCGATGATTTGTTCAACAACGTTTGATTGCATATCAAACCACCGGATTCGCGGATCATCCGCCTTGAACCAGTTTGCCTGACGGCGGACAAAATTCCGTGTTAATTTCTTCATCCGGAAAACAGCATCTTCAAGGCTCATCCCGCCTTGTAAATAAGCCACCATCTCTCGATATCCAATCGCAGACATATTCGGCAGGTCTGCCGAGTACCCTTTAGCAAGCAGCGCCCCCACCTCATCCGGAAAACCATTTGCCAGCATCAACTCAATCCGAGCGTCAATCCGTTCGTATAGTTCCGATCGTGACCGCTGCAAGCCTACGAACTTCAAAGTATACAAGCTCGGTTTTCTTTTTCGCTGTACAGAGAAGCGCTTTCCGGTCTGAAAAATGACCTCAAGAGCTCGGATGGTACGCCGTAAATTATTGGGGTCAATCTTTTCTGCGGCTTGTGGATCAATCATTTGCAATTTTTCATACAACGCAATCGGTCCAATCTCGGCAGCCCACGCTTCAAGCGCATTGCGCAGATGTGGAACAGGCGCTTGTGCAGGAATATCCCAGCCTTCCAACACAGCTCGAATATATTGACCAGTGCCTCCCACCAGGAAAGGCAGCTTCCCCCGCTGATGAAGGTCACGAATCGCCTTCTGCGCCTCTTTCTGAAAAACCGCCAGGCTCCAAATTTCATCAGGGTCGGCAACATTGATCAAATGGTGAGGCACACGCTCCATTTCAGTAAGTGTCGCCTTGGCGGTGCCAATGTCCATACCGCGGTAAAACTGGCGACTATCTGCAGAAATGATTTCACCATCAAGCGCCGTAGCAAGTTGAATGGAAACTTCCGTCTTCCCAACAGCCGTTGGGCCCACAATCGCTACTACCGGAGATTGGATTTCCTTATATTGCATTTTCAAACCATGTAACCTTGTATTCGTCATCGCCTTCCAATTCTACCGAAATCACGTCCAGTTGCCAGGGCAAAACAAACTCAGGATGATTTTGCATATAGTCTTCTGCGCATTGCACCATATGCGTCATTTTTGCTTCCGTAATTGCTGTCTCAGGATACCCATACGCGCGGCTGGTTCGTGTTTTGACCTCAACAAAAATGAGCGCCTCTTTTCTTTGTACGATCAAATCAATCTCGCCATACGCAGTCCGCACATTGCGTTCCAGGAGCGAACATCCCCGCTCAGCCAGATACTTTGCGGCGATATCTTCTCCTCTTCGACCAATAGACTGACGGTTTTTCATCTTGACCGCTACATCCTTTAGAGTATTATGATGAAAATTGCTTTTATCATTAATCCATGCTACACTTTACGACAAACAGGAGGCTGCTATGGGGAAGTATACCAATTTCTTAAAAGAATCTGACCTTTTTTACAATCTTTCGCCGGTTCAATTTGAACTGATCGAAAGCATTTGCCAGGAATTGCAATATAAAAAAGGGGAATTTGTTTTTGATGAGAACTCCAAAGAAAACGATTTGTACTTGATCCTCCAGGGAAAAGTGGAAATCGTGGTAACCCTCAGCTTAGTTGCCACCTCTTTTATTCCTGATGACACTCCCCGCGTCATCGCTATCCTGCAACGTGGACAATCCTTTGGCGAGATGGCCCTGGTCGATGGCGGGGTTCGATCCGCCAGCGTCCGTGCAGCCGATAGAGCCACACGCGTATTATTGCTTCCACGCAAGAAATTAATGATGATGTGCGAAACTTACCCTGAACTCGGCTACCGGGTCATGTTTAACTTAGCTGCCGACCTTGCGCAGAAGATCCGCAATACAGACCTGAAACTAAGAGATGCCTTGCTTAGTTCCTCCAATAGCAGGTAAAATAAATATCCTTCGATACCAATCTGCATAACTCAATATCCTGGCGGAGGAATTTACCAGCCTACCAAATAATAAGGAGTATTAATGCCCACTGCCGAGATCATCGCAATCGGAACAGAGCTTCTATTAGGTGAAAGTCAAGATACAAATACAAAATTCATAGCCCGTCAGTTAAGAGAAATTGGTGTCGATCTCTATCGCACTTCAATCGTCGGTGACAATCCCAATCGCATCGAACAAATTATTCGTGAATCCCTGACAAGAACAAATATCATCATCACCACTGGTGGATTAGGACCAACGGTTGATGATCCTACCCGGCAAGCCGTTGCAGCAGCATTTGATGTCGATACAGAATTTCGCCAGGACCTGTGGGAGCAAATTCAAGCCCGTTTTCTTCTCTTAGACCGACAACCTACCAGCAATAACAAGCGCCAGGCCTATATTCCTATTGGTGCAATCCCCATTGAAAACCCCATCGGCACTGCACCGGCATTTTCGATCAGTGCCGGTGATCGTGTTGTCATCAGTTTGCCAGGTGTACCACGTGAAATGGAGATGCTGATAAACACGCATGTTATTCCTTTCCTGAAAGAACATTTCAAATTAAAGGGAACGATCAAAGCCAAAGTCTTGCACACTGCCGGAATTGGCGAATCCCGAATAGACGCGTTGATTGGTGATCTTGAAACTTGCCCAAATCCAACTGTTGGTCTCCTTGCCCATCCCGGAAACACAGATGTCCGCATTACTGCTAAATCAGAAACCCTGCAAGAAGCCAATCGAATGATTGCCGAAATGGAAACTGTCATTTACTCCCGCCTTGGAAACCACATCTTCGGTGCAGACAACGACACGATTGAAAGCGTCATAAAAAAACAACTTGAAGAGAAAATGGTGTCCATTGTATCCATTGAATCAGGTCTGGAAGGCAATCTGGCCTCCCGCCTGCAATCGGCTGGCATACAAACTGAAAATACTCGTATCATTTCACAATTGGATGACCCTGAAGAATTGAGCGTACTACTTGCTCAATTGCGCAAACAAAATGCTGCCCAATGCGGACTTGGTGTAGTCTTGCAGCCCGCAGAAAGAGGCACGACATTGACGCTTATACTTCTTACACCTAAAGAGGAAATAAAGAAAACAAAATCATTTCTCGGGGCGTCACCCCTGGCGCTTAAATGGGCTTCCACAAGCGCCCTCGATCTCCTGCGCCGTTACTTGATCGAAAAATAAAACAAGCGAATATCTTTTAATGACTTTTGAATGGAAAGAAGGCTCAGGAAAATGAAAAATTCAGCTGATTATTTATTTATCAATGCCATCGTACTATCAATGGATGCGGATTTCAATCAATATGAGCCTGGTGGTGTAGCCGTCAAAGACTCATTAATCGTTGCGGTTGGTGCGGAAGATGATGTCATTGCGGCATGGGACGCACCGGAGGTCATTGATTGTGATAAACGCGTTCTCCTCCCCGGGCTGATCAATGCCCACACCCATGTCCCGATGACCTTACTGCGCGGCCTCGCCGACGACCTGCGGCTGGATGTCTGGCTGATGGGGTACTGTATGCCAGTTGAGCGGGAATTTGTTTCCCCGGAATTTGTGCGTCTTGGCACGAGGCTTGGCTGTGCCGAGATGATTCGAAGCGGTGTCACAACTTTCGCCGATATGTACTATTTTGAAGATGATATCGCCAAAACAACTGCCGAGATCGGCATGCGCGCCCTATTAGGCGAATCCATCCTGATGTTCCCCAGCCCGGACTCAGACTCGCCTTTTGATGCGCTGGCCTATACCAGGAAATTCATCGAAAACTGGAAAGATCACCCCCTGATCACTCCGGTTGTGTCTCCACACGCTGCCTATACGAATACAGATGAAACATTGCAACTGGCTGCGGCGCTCGCCCTCGAATATGACGTCCCCCTGCATACCCATATCGCAGAAACAGCCATCGAAGTAGAAAATATGCGGCGTGAAAAAGAAATGCCGGTTGTTCCCTATGTAAAAAAGCAGGGTCTTCTCAAACCCAAAGCAATCGCAGCGCACTGTGTACACATTGACGAAGGCGAAATGTATACCCTATTACACGCCAACACAGGTGTTGCCCATAACCCCAGCTCCAATTTGAAACTCGCTTCTGGCATGGCGCCCATCTCCAAAATGTTAGAAGTCGGACTTAATGTTGGTATTGGTACAGATGGCACCGCCTCAAATAATGACCTCGATATGTTTGAAGAGATGCGTCTGGCAGCATTTGTGGGCAAGATCAGCACAAATGATCCGACATCTTTACCCGCCGAAACAATCCTTCTGATGGCTACACGCATGGGGGCAGCAGCACTGCACATCGCAGACACAACCGGCTCTTTGGAAATTGGCAAAAGAGCCGATATGATCCTGGTCGATATCAATAAAGTGCATAACGCCCCCCGCTTCCGCCGCGATTCTAATGGCATCTATGCCCAAATCATTTATGCAGCAAAATCTTCTGATGTGATAGATGTGATGATTGATGGCAAATGGATCATGCGTGAGCAGCAGCTATTAACCATTGATGAAGAAGCAGTACTCAACGAAGCAGAAGTCTATGCCAAGAAGGTGGATGCCTTCCTGGCAGAACGCGAGCAGTCCGTACTGGCTAAATTGATTGCCATTGGCGGCGCATCCGAAGAAGAAAGTTATGAAGTTCAGGCCAAAGTTGCCGTGCAAGATATTCAGCCTATTTTGGCCGCCTTGCACAAAGATGGAATCGCTATTTCCTACAAACGCCACTACAAAGAATATGACAACTATCTATTGTTTGATGATCCAAAGCAAGGCTTGATCCGCTTCCGCGAGGATCATTTCATCAACGATGCCGGCGAAGTCACCCATGTTCGTTCTCGTTTGACCCATATTGGTCAAACCAGCGAACGTCACTTCCCGCAAAAAGTGATCCTCAACCGCAGCCGTTACCTTGCTCCGGCCAATCAAAGCTTGCGCTTTTATCGTGAATACTTCAAACCGACCGGCGAAAAAGAAGTGAATAAAGTGCGTCTGCGCTATCTGATCACATTTGAGAACGAAGAATTTTATATTAACCTTGACACAGTCTTAACGCCTTCCCTCGGACATTTCCTGGAAGTAAAAACCCGCACATGGAGCAAACACGATGCCGAAGAGAAAGCAAAACTGGTCAGCAAACTGGTAGCATTCCTCGGGGCTTCTCCTGCACAAACCCAGGTTGAAGACTACGTAGAAATGCTATAATTGAATAAAACATAAGAGAAGGATTGGTTATCAAAGGAACAAGGTAACCAATCCTTACAAAATAGTCAGGCACCATTAAAGCCGCACACCTAACCACGCATAAGGAATGACGCCCTTGGCTCAAAAATTTCCTCGCACGCAAACGGAATTGAAGGTATTATTCGCCGCTTCTGAAGCAGCACCACTGGTCAAGGTCGGCGGTCTGGGAGATGTCGCCGGGTCGCTTCCTCACGCACTGAAGAACCTGTCTGCAAAACACCTGGATGCGATTGACATCCGTGTGGTGATTCCTTTCTACAATATTCTTCGAAAAAAATACCCTTCTCCCCAAAAAATTGCACAATTCACTATTCCGCATGTGGATGGGCTTCTTTCTGCCACTGCCTACCAGATGAAACTGGATAGATTAATCTATTACCTTATTGATGGGGATCCAATCCACAACACGTCCGGCGTTTATGGAACAGACCCTGCCTTGGATGGTGAAAAATTCGTCTTCTTCTCACAAGCGCTGCTGGAAATGGCGCGCCAAATCAAATGGATTCCAGATATCCTGCATGCCAACGACTGGCATACTGCTGCATCCATTTATGCCATGCACACGTCAAGACGATTCACAGCAGACTTCTTCCACACCAAATCCGTTCTCACCATCCACAATCTGCCTTTCATGGGCGCTGAAGCAGAGAAGGCGCTTGAAGATTATTATCTGACAAAATGCAAAAAACCTAACCTGCCAGATTGGAGCTGCAAACAACCACTCCCCCTCGGCATTTTCACCGCAGACCATATCGTAACGGTCTCGCCAACCTATGCCCAGGAAATCATGACGCCCGAGTTTGGTTGCGGGCTTGAAGACTTCATTGCATTGAAAAAAGAAAATGTGTCAGGCGTCTTGAATGGCCTGGACATCAGAAGCTGGGATCCTTTAACCGATCAAAGCATTACCTCTCAATATTCCTGGGGATCCCTGGATCTGCGCAAAATCAATAAATTGGCTTTACTGAAAGAATTCGATCTTAAGCCAGACACGGATCTTCCGCTGATAATTATCATAAGCCGTTTATTCCATCAAAAAGGCATTGATCTGGCGATCTCGGCACTGCGGAAAGTAGTTAACTACCCCTGGCAAGCTATCATTCTTGGAACAGGTGAACCCAAATTCGAGAAAGCTTGCATCAAATTACAAAAAGATTACCCGGAACGAGTACGCTCTGCAATCCGCTTTGACCTTGCCTTGTCCAGAAGGATGTACGGCGGAGCAGATATGTTGCTCATGCCATCACGATATGAACCATGCGGCCTCTCGCAGATGATCGCAATGCAATATGGCTGTATTCCCGTTGCTCGTGCCACAGGCGGACTCAAAGATACAATCAAGGATGATCCTGAACCAGGAAACCAGAATACCGGTTTCCTTTTTGAAAAAGCAAATGCCAAAGAGCTTACAAACGCATTGAGGCGTGCCCTGAAAGCTTACAACAAGAAAACGCTCTGGCGATCCATGCAAATAAACGGCATGAACCAGGATTTTTCATGGACACGATCTGCACTCCAATACGCATCAATTTATCAACACCTCAGGAGGGATACCCCATGAAAACTCGCGCCATCATTCTTGCTGGTGGTGAAGGAACTCGCCTTGGTGTACTAACTGCAAAGAGAACCAAGCCCGCTGTGCCGTTTGCTGGCAAATATCGCATTATAGACTTTACCCTTTCTAACTGTGTCAACTCAAATCTATTCGATGTGATGATCATCGCCCAATATCGTCCGCATTCCTTGATCGAACACCTTGGCTCAGGTGCACCCTGGGATTTAAACCGCGATTTCACCGGCGGCATCCGCATTTACACCCCCTACAAATCCCAAAATGCTGGCTGGTTTTCAGGTACTGCCGACGCAGTACAACAAAATTTTCGTTTTATCAAAAAGTCAAACCCAGACCTCATTCTCATCCTGTCCGGCGATCATATTTACAGCATGGACTATTCAGCCATGATCCAATATCACTTGAAAAATAAGGCTGACCTGACCATTGCAACCATCAAAGTTCCCATCGAAGAAGCTTCTCGCTTTGGCATCGTCGGCATTGATCAAGATTACCGAGTCAATTCTTTTGTAGAAAAACCAGCCGATCCCCCCTCGAACCTTGCCAACATGGGAGTCTACCTTTTTAATCGCGACACACTGGATGAAGTACTGTGGAAGGACCATCTGCGGAAAGACTCATCGCACGATTTTGGAAAAGATGCGCTTCCAGAAATGGTGCAAAACGGTGCGAGCGTATTTGCCTACCCCTATGAAGGATATTGGGTAGATGTTGGCACCGTAAACACCTATTGGCAAGCACATATGGAGCTCTTAAAAACGCCTCCCTCTATCAATTTACACAACCGCTCCTGGGTCATC